>CAMJMR010000033.1 GCA_946407095.1 uncultured Selenomonadales bacterium
TTCATATGCCATTTTGTTTCACCCGAAATATATTTTATCACTTTTTGTCCACAGTCCCTAGCGCGTTGAAAGTCTTTGACGGCTTAAGGGTATCGCCGCGCCTTTACGGTTCCACCGCTTCTAAAGCGGCAAAAAAAATCTGCCGGTCGGCAGAAAAAATTTTCTATAATGTTTAATCGCGGCGCGTGATTGAAGTTATCGGACATTGCAACGCGTAATCTGTTCCGCCGCTTTTAAAGCGGCTCAGCCGTCAACGCAGAAACCTGACCTCATTCCGAAGCTGCGCTACAATAACCTCGCGTTGCTGCGTATGCCCTGGCGCGATTGTCAGTACAGTTTGTGTTCGGCGAAACCAAGTCTCTGCGTTCACGGCTGAAACTCTATTTCCAATATGAAATTGCTTTGCTGGCGGAGAGTGAGGGATTTGAACCCTCGGTGCGCTATCAACGCAACACACGATTTCCAGTCGTGCTCCTTAAGCCGCTCGGACAACTCTCCGCAACTTCGCGCAGTTTACCATTCAAGCCCTTTGCTGTCAAGAAGTTTTTGAAACTTTAATCGTCCTCCTCGGCACTGTCGACGGCGTCTTCGGGCTCCGCCAAGCCGAACATCACCTTGACTAGCGCGTTGCCGTACTTTTCAATCATCATCAGCCCGATAGTCAATGCCACGTCGATTTGTTCGTGAGTGGGCGGGGCAAATTCCTCGAAGCCGCAATGAATCGCCACGCGGTAGGAAATTTCGCCGTCGTTGAAGTCAAAATCGAAGCCGCCAACCTTCAAGCCGTAATTCGCGCGCAAAAGGAATTCGCCGACCTTGTCGCGCTCCTCTTCGGATGCCTTGAGCGGGAGCATGAAATGCAAAATGAGCATGTCATGGTAAGCGTGGAAAACAGCCGTGACGTGCCCGAATTTAGCATCAGACGCGTAAGTGGCATGAGCCACGTTATCTTCGTCGAACGGGTTATACTTCATGCCTTCGCTGTCAAAATATTCTTCGACCGCCTCGCGAACCGCCATGATTTTGGCTTGCTTTTCCGTATCTGCCATAAAAATTCCTCCTTTGCCGCGCAGATTGTATCTTATCGCCGAAAAATTTTCAAGCTTGCAAAAAGTCAGTGCGTTGATAAAATGTTCAAAGCAGTTTTTTGAGGAGTGAGCGATTGTGATAAGCACTCGGCGAATTTTGCGCGTGCGATTATTTTTTGAAGGAGCAATCGTAGGGATTTTCACGGGGATAATTGTCGCGGCGTTGCGGTTTTTGCTTGACGAGGCGGACATTTATCGCCCGATAATTTTTTCGCGCATCGACAGCTTAGGGAAGATAATTTTGGCGGTTTTCGTCATGATTTTGCTTGCGGCGGTCTTGGCAAAGGCAATTCGCTCGGACGCGCAAGTGGCGGGCAGCGGCGTGCCGCAAATCAAGGGCATTCTGCAAAATCGCGCGAAAATGGTTAAGCCTTTCCGATTGTTGGCGGTAAAATTTTTCACGACGGTTTTGGGCATTGGCGCGGGCTTGTCGTTGGGCAGAGCGGGAATCAGCGTGCAATTCGGCGCGGCGGTCGGAAATTTCTTCACGAAAATAATTTACGCCAAAAATCGTCATCACGCGGCAGTCGAGGGAAAATTTTTGCTGACGGCGGGCGCGGGCGCAGGTTTGGCGGCTATTTTCAACGCGCCGCTGGCTGGAGTGATTTTCTGCATTGAGGACTTGCGCAAAAAATTTTCGCCCGAAATTTTAATCGCGGCGGTGACGGCGGCAGTTACGGCGTCGTTTTTCGTGAAAATAATTTTCGGCGTGCGCCCCGTGTTCGAGACGATAACCGCGACGCCAATGCACATGCCGCCCGTCATTACGAGCCCAAGTTCGGAAATGATAACGAGCTTGTCGGCCTCGCCGCTGAAATTTTGGGCGTTATTCATATTTTTGGGCGCGCTTTGCGGATTTTTGGGCGTGATTTTCTCCAAAGCATTGATTTTTTCGCTTGACTTGTATGACAGGCTGAACATTTTCGGCGTAAAACGATTCGCGATACCGTTTCTGCTGGCGATACCGCTCGGAATGAAATTGCCGCAAGTTTTGGGTTGCGGAAACGTTTTGGTCGACGAAATTTTAATTTCCAGGCTGACGTTGAGCTTTTTGGCGATTTTGTTGGCGGGGAAAATTTTTTATACGCTGATATGTTTCGGGACGAACGCGCCCGGCGGCTTATTCTTGCCCGTTTTGACAATCGGAGCGTTAATCGGCAACATTTTCGCGCGCGTCGGAAACCGCGCAGATTTATTCACGGCGGATTGGACGACGCTGTTTATAATCTTCGGCATGGCGGCGTTCTTCGCGGCGGTCGTCAAGGCACCAGTCACGGGCGCGATTTTGCTTTTGGAGCTGACGGGGCAATTTTCGCATTTTTTTTGGCTGATAATCGTTTCTGGCGCGGCGTTTTTGGTTGCGGACTTATGCGGCGGCGAACCGATATTTTCCGCGCTGTTGGAGCGTTCGCGGACAAAAAAACCGCCGTCGATTGATTGACAGCGGCTGAAAATTTTCATCTGCGCCTCAAAGCTTTTGGCTTATCCAAAATTTCACTCATCACGAACGCGTTCAGCACATTTGACGGCGTCAAGCTCAAATCCAACGGCTTAGCCTCCTCTTCCGCCTCGCGAACCTGCGCGGGGATTTTTTTTGGTCGCGGAGGATTTTTCGGTCGAACTTCGGTGGGACGCGGGCTTTCAATGAAAATCGGCACTTCTTCGCCGGGAATGTTCGGGTCGTTGCCGAGCGTCGGGATGTCGAAGTCGGGCGATTGATTTTCCGGCGGCGGCAGGCGGTTTTTCTTGCGCTTGCTCATGTTGTCGAGAATCGTCACTGCCACCCAGATTAGGAAGATAAACATTAAGTCCATGCAAGACACCCCCTCAAGTTGTCTTCGTGAGCAAAAATTTTTCGCGAACGGAAATTAATTGCGTTTCGTCGTCGAATTCCGCCTGAAAGAAATCAAAATCCGTTACCGACTTTCCGAGGCGTTCGAGCTTCCGAATCAGCTTTAGCTTGTCGTCGAGCGTCGTGCGCAGCCCGAAAATAATTCCCTTCAGCGTGCTTAGCTTATAGCGCAATGTCCGAGCCGATTTGTCGCCGTAGCGATAAAATCTGTCCGACAAAAAAATTCGGTATTCGTGTTCGTGATTCCAATCGTTGAGCTTGCGATAAAATTTTTCGTGATAGTCGTTCTCGTATTCGCCGCCCGACGCGCCGCCGTCCAACTTACTGCTTTTGACGCCGCCTTTGCCAGTCAACCAATCCTCCGCGCGAATAAAATTCAAATGCCGCAACGTGTCAAAGAAATTCCGCGTGATAATCTGCGCGGTGTACTTAATCGGCTTGACTTCCAACGACTTGGCGGCGAAGTGAATCAGTTCGCGCCCGTCGACGGTCTCCGTCTCGTAAATGAAGCAAATGCCATTGTGGTTGTCGGCGTAATTGCCCCACATCGCGGAATTCGTCGGCGTGTCGGAAAAGCAAACGACGTAGCCGTTGGGATACATGATTGCCTTGAGCTGTTCGACGTAAAGGCGCGGGAAAATGAATTGTAGCCAAAGGATGCGCTGTTTCAAGGCGAATTCGGCGGAGGAGTGGCGAGCGTCCATTTTCAGCGCGAGCAAGCCCGATTCCATCAAGTCGCAGTTCAGATTTTCAATTTCGTCTATTCGCCGCTTGCGTTCGGCGTCGCTGACGTTTTTGATTTCGTCGAATGAAATTTCGTAAGCCACATCGAAAAAAGTTTCGTCGAAGGCGGCGCGAATCAAGCCGAGGTCTTTGCACTTCCGCACGCACAGGCGGCAAGCGTCGTCGGTGACGGTGCGCAAAATGAATTCGAGTTCCCTGCCGTAGCATTTGATTCTGTCGTTGCCGTAGAATTCGACGACCGTTTGAACGTTGTCCGTTGCCAAAAAATTTTCGCTTAGCTCCAAGAAAATTCTGCCGAGCGGCAAGTTATCGAATTGATGAATGTCGGACAGGAGGATTTTGTTTTGCAAGTCGTTCAAGAAATTTTTTTGTGCGGCGGGGTAAACGCGTGCCGACATGAGCAGATAGGTTTGCAAGTTGTAAAACAGGCTGCAGACGAAATTTTTCAGCAAACCCTGCCACGCGGGCTTATCGCCCTGCCAAAAAAGTTTCAAGTAGCCTTCGACAGGGTCATTGAGTTCCGTTGGTGCCGCGAAGTAGAATGAGCCGTTTTCCAGCTCCAAAAGCGCGCTTTGAATCGTTCGGTATCGGTAAAGTTTCATCTTGTCCTCTAAAAAAAAGAATTCCGCAAGCGTGACGGCTTACGAAACCCTGAAAAAAATTTTACTTCTGCGCGGGAAGATTTTTTCAGCCGTTGTAGCCGAGTTCTTTTGCTTTTGCGAAGTCGGCTTGCGCTTTTGCCTCGTCGCCGAGTGCTTGATAATATTTTCCGCGCCAATAATAAGCTTTTGCATCATTTGGTCTAAGTTGAATATATTTTGTCTTATCTGCAATGGCTTTATCATATTGTTTTAAATTGCTGTAAGCTATACTACGATTGTTGTATGCTTTATCATACTTCGGATTGATTTGAATTGCTTTGTTAAAATCTTGAATCGCTCGCTCGTATTGTCCAAGGTCATCATAAGCATTGCCGCGATTGTAGTACGCTTTATCATACTTCGGATTGAGTTGAATAGCCTTGTCGTAATCTTGAGTTGCTCTGTCGTATTGTCCTAAATCAGAATAAGCAAGTCCGCGATTGTTGTACATAAATTCATGTTCTTTAAACTCCAATGCCTTATTGTAATCTTGAATAGCTCTCTCGTATTGTTTTAACAATCTGTAAGCTTCTCCGCGATTGTTATACGCATCTGCATAATTTGGATTGAGTTGAATAGCTTTATCGTAATCTTGAATGGCGCGCTCGTATTGTCCTAAATCATCATAAGCGACGCCGCGATTGTAGTATGCCTCTGAAAAATTCGAATTAAGTTGAATAGCTTTATCGCAATCTTGAATGGCGCGCTCGTATTGTCCTAAATTATAATAAGCGGAGCCGCGATTATTGTACGCCTCTGCTAAATTCGGATTGAGTTGAATAGCCTTGTCGTAATCTTGAGTTGCTCTGTCGTATTGTCCTAAATCATCATAAACAATGCCGCGATTGTTGTACGGCCATGACCAATCAGGTTTAAGTGCGATAGCCTCTGTGTTAAGTTTTATTGAACCGTTATAATCTTTTGCGTAATAAAGTTTCAAAGCCTCTTTAAACTTCTGATTAGCCAAAAAATCTCGGTCGGCGTCGTTCATCTGCTTAATAATTCTGTCGCGTTCGACTTGAGACGTTGCGCGATTATATTTTTCTCGCAAATCCTCAATTTTGCGTTCATTTTCTTTGAAAGCCTTTTGCGCCTCGCGTGTTTGATTGATTATCGTCGATTTATCTTTGGCGTCGCGTTTAATCCAGCTTTGAATCTCGGAATCGTCGACATTAACCTCAACCGTCGCAGTCCAAACGATAATCGTAGTTTCGTCGCTGATTTGATTAACAGTTCGCGAATATTTCGGTTCGCCGACGAGTTCCCAAGCGTTTGAAGCTATCGCAGTGATTTCATCGTCGGTTAATTCGCTGTTGACGGAGCGCGAATAGCTTTTTAGGTAAACGCCGGCTTGTTTTGTAGCGTTTTTAATAGCCTTGTCGCGAGCGCGGAGCTTTGCAATATCCTGCGATTCGACTTCGTTGGCATAATCTTCAGCGGTAGCGGTGTAAAGTTTGACAGTAGCACCTACAATAGCCGCGCTGAGCAAGAAAATCACTGACAGAAAGGCGACTAAGCCTCGTCGAAATGGTTTTAGGCGTTTCATAGGTCATTCCTCCGAAATTTTATTTTTAATTTCCTGTTCGAGCAATTTTTCTAATTCGTCGGTGTCAATCTGCGCGGTCACGAATGATTTAACTAAAGTTCCGTCGTTTTCATTAGCCATATAAAATTTCGTATTGATAACGTGAAGAATCCCTGCGCTTATAGTTATAATTTCGTCGTTATCGAGTTCATTATCAATCATAGTCGACTGCGATTTGACATAGACGAAAATTTTATCGAGAATATTCCTATTAGCTTCCATTTCAGCCTTATTTTTGGCGAAGTCGACAGTTTCATCAGTCATAAAGTATTCGCCGACGCCTTCATAGGTTCTAATTTCGGCATGAGCGGCTGAAAAAAGATTTATCGTGATTAGAAAGGCGATTAAGGCTGTTTGAATGAGATTTAAGCGTTTCATAGGTAATTCCTCCGAAATTTTTGCTGAAATTATAACACAGAGGCTTTGAACAGTAAAATCTTGCTTGAAAAAGATTTTTGAGGCTAAAAATTGGATTTGAAAGGCGATTTGGAGGGGCAAAGTGCAAATTCCAATATATTGGAATTTGTAAATTAACAAATGGCGTCGTGGCGCGATTCTTATAATTTAGGCTGTGAACGGGCAAAAAATCCGCCATAGCGGATTTTTACATTTAGGCAAAAAAAAATCCCGCCGAGCGATTCGACGGGATAAAATTTGGATTATTTCTGCGCGGGGATATTTTTGCGACCTTTACCGGCTTCGCTGACAGCCTTGCGCATTTCGGTGTCGGATTGAATGTTCATCAGGTTGTAGTAGTCCATGACGCCGAGCTTGCCCGACTTGAGAGCCTCCGCCATAGCGTGCGGCACTTCCGCTTGAGCTTCGACGACCTTGGCCTCCATTTCCTGCGTGTAGGCTTTCATTTCCTGTTCCTTCGCGACGGCCATTGCGCGACGTTCTTCAGCCTTCGCTTGCGCAATTCGCTTGTCCGCCTCCGCCTGGTCTGTTTGAAGTTGCGCGCCGATATTGCGTCCAACATCGACGTCCGCTATGTCAATCGACAGAATTTCAAAAGCCGTGCCCGCGTCGAGCCCTTTTCCGAGGACAGTTTTGGAAATTTCGTCGGGGCTTTCCAAAACATCGGTGTGATTTTCGGAACTGCCGACCGTGGTAACGATACCTTCGCCGACACGCGCAATAATCGTAGGTTCACCCGCGCCGCCGACCAGCCTGTCGATATTGGCGCGAACAGTGACGCGCGCTTTGATTTTAAGTTCGATACCGTTTTTGGCGACCGCGCTGACCACGGGCGTTTCAATGACTTTGGGGTTGACGCTCATTTGAACGGCCTCCAAAACGTCACGCCCTGCCAAGTCAATCGCCGCCGACCGCTCAAACGGCAAAACAATCTGCGCGCGTTGCGAGGCGATTAAAGCGTCGACGACCTTATCGACATTGCCGCCCGCCAGATAGTGCGCCTCCAGCTGATTGACGTTGACATCGAGACCTGCCTTGTTGGCCTTTATCAGCGGCATAACGATTTTTGCGGGCGGGACGCGGCGCATTCGCATACCTATCAGCGTGAAAATCCCGACGTGCACATCTGCCGCCAATGCCGATATCCACAAGCCGATTGGTACGAAGTGCAGGAAGACTGCCGCTATGATTATACCGATTATCACGAAGAAGCCTGTACCGATTAGAAAATCCATGAGTTAAGACCTCCCTTTTAGCAATTAGGCGTGTTGATAAATTAACGAGCGAGTTGCAGAGGACGAGGCCGCCCATGGACGGGCGGCCGCCGCAACAGAAAGCCGGACGCTTTCTTTGCGGCACGAGCGGTTTCGGGTAGAGCGGGCACTTCGTCAGTGGTCGCTATCCGCCCCTGCGAGGCGAATTTCTTTGCTACTTTCTTTCTTCGTTGAAAGAAAGTAGGTAAGAGCCAACAGCCTCTGATTAAATTTGTCTAACCAACACGCGGGAACCGTCCACGTTGATAACCTTGACTTCGGTGCCCTGCTTGACGAAACTGCCTTCCGTCACCACGTCGACGGGCTCGCCATTAACGACAACCGTCCCCGCAGGCCGCAAATCCGTCACGCAAACGCCGACCGCATTCAAGAAGCGGCTTTTATCGGTGACGCTGGTGTAGCCTTCGCGATTTTGCTGGCGTTCGTCCAAAACAAGTTCGTCAAGCATTCCCGCGTTTTTCTTTGAGCCGCGACTGCCAAGATACAGCAAGACGAAAATCCCAAGCAATGCGATGCAAATCATTGCGCAATACGCAAGCACCACGACCGAAGAACTCGCCCCGGCAAAGATTTGAACTTCCGACATTTTCATCACCCCACTTAATCAACTTGCCCCTTGTTCCTTGTTCCTTGTTCCTTCTTCCTTGTTCCTTACTCCGGAATAATTATTTCTGCGCCGCCGCCGTTTGAATTGCCTTCGACGCTTTGAGCCTGTTTGAGCTGTTGAGCCTTTTGATTCTGAAGGAAACGCGCTCTGAAGTCGTCAATCTCCTGTTGGAATTGCGGAACGAATTTTTCGACTCGCGCGGCCGCCTCCGCCGTCAATTCGGGCAACCTGAGCAAAAGTTCGCGATACCAATCAAGCCGCTCCTCGTAGTGCTGACTCATCAAGCGTTCGGCCTTCACGTAGGCGTAGGCTTTTTCCGCGACCATGCGCCGTAAATTTTTGTTTTTAATCAGCAGGTTGAGCTTGTTGGAAAATTCTCGCTCGTCACGATAGATAAAGCCGGTCTTGCCCTCCTGAATCGTATTCGCGTAGACAATCGGCGACGCCAACGCGACCGCGCCGCTGCCTGCGCATTCGATGAATTTCAAATCGGATTTGGAACGGTTGAACTCGTTATCGCGAAGCGGCAACAGCGCGATGTCCGACGAACGAATTGCCGCCTCGTAGGCGTCGTAAGGGATAAATTGCCCGTCATACCTGTTCATATCGCCGATAAAGGTTTTGTTGTCCGATTCTATGGCGTCGAACAAATTATGCCGCGACAAAATCTTGAACTCCAATTTTTTGCCGTATTGCTTGGCGAAACGATTGAGGACGGGCACCAGCTCCATGAAGTCTCCGTCTCGATTGAGCGCGCCGAAAAATATCGTGACGGTCTTTTTCTTTTTGAACTCGTCGTCGAAGTCTCGCGGCGGCGGCAGGCGGCGAAGCTGATTGGCGAAAACCGTGACGTGCGGATTGAATTGGCTAAGGAAGTCCGCAAGGTACGGCGTCGACGTTTGAATCGCGTGCACTGCGCGGAAATTTATCCAGGCGGTCTTTTTGTAATCGTCCTCCCAAAGCACGGGGTGGTCGTCCATTTCCGATATGAAAAGAATTTCTTTCTCGCGCAGGACGTTGAAGAAGTCCAGCCCTACCGCGAACGACGGGAAGCACATGCGCTGATTGATGAAGACGCGTTCCTCGAATTGCTCGCGGTCGAAGAGCTTGTACGGCTTGCCCACCTGCGACGACACGATAAAAACGTTCGGCTCGGTCATGAAGAATGAATTCGGCATGTGGACGCGGCTCGGCGCGCAGACCGTCGACTCGCCTATCAGCGTTTGAATCAAAGTTTTTTTCGGCGGCTCGGACTTGTACGCCGTGAAAATGTAGACGAACACCGCCAATTCGGTTTTGGCAAGCTCGGCGATTTGCTTTCTGACTTGGACGCCGCGCCCGGCATTCAATGAGCGCAGGACGTTCAAGCCCGCGTCTTCAATCGCCTCCTGCAGTTCGTTTTGCGTTATCGTGACGCGGAACTTCGGCGGCTTGCCCTCCAATATCGCGTTGATGTTGTCGGCGTGCCCTATGTTGTCCAGCGTGAAAATCAGCGTGCCGTCGGGCTTTAGGTGCTTGGCGATTCGTTTTATCAGCGTGACAAGCAGTTTGTTGCCCAGCGTGCCGATGAATGGGCTCTGCACCAAAATCGTGTCGAACGTGCCCTTGACCTTGCTCAACTCGACGGCAACCGTGTACTCGCATTCGGGCTGAATCTCTAAGAATTTTTCCTGCGAAGTCTCGAAGTCGTCGGGCGCGTCTCCCGTCAGCTCAAGCACCGAACGCGACCGCGCAGGTATAAACGTTTCAAAAGTCATTGCGGCACCCTCAACGAACCAAACTGTACATCAAATCTTCCTGCGCCTTCATGCACTTCATCAGCTCGAAGCGTTCAAGAATCGTCTCGCGCGCCGCCGCGCCCAATTTCCTTGCGCGTTCGGGGTCGTCAAGCTGCTCCTCGATCTTGCGGGCAATGTGGTAGGGCGAACGGAACTCGGCAAGCAAGCCGTTGACGTTGTCCTCCATGACTTCTTGAACGGGAGGCGTTTTGGAACAGACCATGGGGCAACCGAAGCTCATTGCCTCCAGACAAGACCAGCTAAGCACGAACGGGCGCGTCAAGTAGACGTGACAGCTCGACGCGCGCAAAATTTTCTGGTAGTCGCCGCGATTGCGCAACCCGACGAAGTGCACGCGGTCAGTGGGATAGCCGCCCTTCTTTTCCTCCTCTTTAAGGTAGGTCGTGTCCTTGAGCTGCGCGCCGTAACAAATTCTGTCCTTGCCGACGACGACGACGTGAGTATTCGGGCGTCTTGCCAAAACGTGGCGGATGGCGTCCATGAAATACGGGAAGCCGCGATAAATTTCAAAACCGCGCGCAACGTAAGTGATAATCTCGGTGCCTTCGGGCAAGTTGAGCTGAACGTCTTCAAGCACAAGACCGGGACGCTTGCCGCTTGGGTCGGGCGAACAGAAGCGTGTATCGATGCCCTCGTGAATCACGTGGATTTTGGGCTTGTACTCTTCGGGGAATTGGGAATATTGCCATTGAGTCGGCGCAATGCCCGCGTCGCACAGTTCAAGATTCATCAAGTGGTGAGCGTTGCGCGTGCGAATCGAAATGCGATTGTTAATCTGCGGAACTTCGTCAGGCCACCAATAGCAGTCGCTGTCCTCGACGCGATAATACCACTCGAAGTAGCCAAGAATCGGCACATTGGGATAGACGTCTTTGCAGTAGAGAGTTGAGCCCCAGCCCGTGTGTCCGATAATCACGTCGGGCTTAACGTTCCTTTCGCGGTCAAGCCACTCGATGGCGCGCAGGACTGCTTGCCCCTCGACGACAGCCTCCGCCGCCGGACGCAATGCCCCGCAAGTTTTAATCCACTCCTCGGCCTTTTCGTTCGGTTTGGGGTAAAGGGCGAGCGTCACGCCTTTAAGCTGCGCGTTGATAGAATTTTCCTTCGACAGGAAGTAAACGTCGTTTTCGGGGTTGCTTGCCAGGTACGGCGCGAGATTCAGGTACTGCGCGGGGAAGGACGGGTGCAGGATAAAAATATTCACGGTAAAAATTCCTCCTTAGGGACTGGGGAAATCAGCTCATCTGTGCTTGGTGAAGTTTGGCATAGACGCCGTTGCGTTTCATAAGCTCATCATGCGAGCCCGCCTCAACAATGCGTCCCTTTTCGATAACGATAATCGCGTCGCAATCGCGGACAGTCGACAGGCGGTGGGCAATCATCAACATCGTGCGTCCACGAGCGATTTGCTCAATGTTGTCCATGATAATGTTTTCGGATTCGTAGTCCAGCGCGGAAGTCGCCTCGTCGAAGATGATAATGCTTGGATTGGAAATAAGCGCGCGAGCTATCGCTATGCGTTGACGCTGACCGCCGCTTAGCAAGCTGCCGCGTTCGCCGACGAAGGTTTCGTAGCCGTTCGGGAAGTTGCTGATAAATTCGTCCGCGCCCGCAAGTCTTGCCGCGTTGACAACATCCTCGTGCGTGGAGTTCGGGCAAGCGATACGAATATTTTCTTCGACGGTGCCGCTGAACAGTTTGCTGTCCTGCAACACGACGCCGATTTGACGCCTAAGCCATGCCGGCTCAACTTGCGCAATGTCGACGCCGTCAACCAAAATTCTGCCGGTATCGGGCAGGTAAAGACGCTGAATCAGTTTCGTCAAAGTCGACTTGCCGCTGCCCGACCGTCCGACTATGCCGACCTTCATGCCGGCGGGAATGCGAATGTTGATGTTGTCAAGAACCTTGCCGCCTTCGACGGTATAGCTGAACGCCAACTTTTCAAGCGCAATTTCGCCGCGCAGACTCGGCAACGTCGTGCGGGAAGGATTGAACGCGGGCTCTGTGTCCTCGTCCATGATATCAGCCAAACGCTCCATAGAAACGCGAATCTGTTGGAAGCTCTGCCACTGATTGATAAGGCGCATAATCGGCGCAATCAACTGACCGGCAATCATCTGGAAGGCAATCAGTTCGCCGACGGAAATTTCGCCTTCCATGACGAAGTAAGCGCCGACCCACAGAATCGCAAGATTGAATATGCTGAACAGGAACGAGCCGATTGAGTTGGCGACGTTTGCAACGTTAATGACGGCAAGAGCGGCATTAACCAGGCGGGCAAGCTGTTCCTCGTAGCGGCGAATGAAATTGTTTTCGACGCTGGAAGATTTGACGGTACGAATGCCCGTTATCGCCTCAATCAGGAAGGAGCGGTTTTCACTGGCAATCATGAACTTGTCATTTATCAGCCGCTTGAAAATCGGCGCGACGACCGCATTCAGAATAACAAACGGCGGAATCATAACCAACACGACGATACTCAAAACGCGGCTGTAGAAGAACATGACGACGAAGTACACGACCGCAAAGACGATGTCCAAGATAATCGTTAAGCTGTTGCCCGTAAGGAAGCCGCGCAACGTTTCAAGCTCACCCATACGCGAAACGACGTCACCGACTTGCCACTTTTGGAAGTAGCTGACCGGCAACGCGGTAACATTTTTGAAGAGGCGCGAACTCAACGCCACGTCCATTTTGCTGGTTATGTTCGTGAAAAGATACGTGCGCAACGTGAGCATCCAGTTTTGGAACAGCGTGCAGATCATCATGCCCAAAACCAAGATGTCGAGCGCGTCCGCCGCTCTGTGCACCAAAACTTTGTCGATAATATTTTGCGTGAAAAGCGGCGACGCCAAGCCCAAAAGTTGCAACAGCAACGACGTAAGCAAGACCGTGCGCAAATGGGGTATGTATTTCGATACGACGGGGATAAACCACTTGAAGCCGAATTTGTCCTTTTCGCGCTCCAGTTCGTAGCGGCGCGTGAACAAAATCGCCTCGCCTGTCCAGTCCATCAAAAGCTTGTAGCGGTCAACTTTGACGGGCTGTTGAGAAAAGGCGGGATCCATGACGTAAATATTTCCCTCGCGAATCGTCGTAATGACGACGCTCCTGCCCGAACGCAACTTGATTAGGACGGGATAGACGAGCTTGTCCAAATCCTCTTCCTTCAAGCCTTCGTAGCGGCGCGCCTTCAGCTTCAATTCGCGGGCAGCACGGACAATCGTGATAAAGTCGATGCTGCCCTCTTCCAGGACGTAAGCGCGCTCAAGTTGGCGATAATCGGCGGGGATGTTGTAATACTTCGCAATGGCAATCAAGCAGGCAAGACCTGTATCGACGCCATTGACAACGCCGCCGTCTTCGGGCTGTTTGACGGAGGTATCGAGCTTACCGGGCTTGGCTTGGTCGGCGGGAACTTTTTTTATCGGAATTTTGCCGAGTGCTTGACCGCCCGATTTTTGCGGTGCTTGTCCTTGCGAAGGAACCAAATTTTTGTTGTCGGGAGTCTGATTTTTATTTTCTGCCATAAATCAACGCTCCCTCAAGGCTTCGGACGTGTAGCGGCGGAACGGGTCGAGGAAGAAGTCAATAATGCGCTTTTCCTTGATTTTGATTTCCGCGCTGACGTTCATGCCGACTTCCAATTTCGCCGGCTGTCCGTAAACGTTAATGTCATTGCTGGTGGGGTCGAGGAGGAGTTTGAATTTCATATTCTTCATCTGGTCGCTGGGGTCGTTGACGGCGTCCGCGCTGATTTCCTGGACTTCCGCCTTGTACATGCCGAACTTTTGGAAGTTGAACGTCTCAACCTTGACTTCGGCCTCCTGCCCGACTTTGATAAAGCCGATGTCCTTGTTGTCCGCGTAGACTTCAAACTCAAGCTTGGCGTCTTCGGGGACGATTTGCATTAAAGACTGCGCGTCCGTGACGATGCCGCCGAGCGTGTGAATGTTCAAGTTGTAAACGCGGCCGCTGATAGGAGCGTAAATCGTCGCCATGCGAGAATCTTCGTCGGCCTTCTTTATCGATTCGGTGACGGAATAGTATTCCTTTTTGGCTTCGACGAGCGCCGTCATGATGTCCTTGTGATAGGACGCGTCGACGTTGGCGAGATTTTGCTGGGCTTCGGCTATTTCTGCGCGGATACTGTTCAGCGAGTCGAGTTCAGCCTGCGCGTTTTTGGCGTATTCAATCGTTTCGCGTTGCTGTTCAAGCAGTTGGAATTCGGAAATGGCATTCTGTTCGCTCAAGGCCGTGAGACGCGCTTCCTTTTCGCGAGCGATGGCCAAAACTTCAGCGTATTTTTCGTAGGACGCCTGCGTTGCTTGAAGACGAGCTATTTTCTGGTCGATGACGTCCTGACGACTTTGCCGTTGCGTGCGATAGTCGTTTGTGCGGCTTTGATAGAGAGCCATTTCCGCCGCCAAATCGTGCGGCTCAAGGTCGGGGTCTTCTTCGGGCATGAAGGGCTGCTGAGTCAATTCCGCCGTCAACCGCTGAATGTCGAGCTTGTAATAGGCGGCGCGTTTCTTCAAGCTGTCGTAGTCTGCAGTGGTCGTCGTCGGGTCAAGCACTATCAGAACGTCACCCTCCTGAACCATTTGCCCTTCTTCGACGTTGATTTCCTTGACGATGCCTTTGTTTTTGACTTGGACGGTCTTTATTTGTCCCGAAGGAATGACTTTACCCGCCGCGACTGCAACTTCGTTTATGTGGCCGAGGATTGACCAAACCAACGCCACGACGATTAAAAGCAAAACCGACCACATAACGAAACGCCCCGTCGGGGAGGGCGGTGTTTCCGTGACTTCCAATATCGCCGGCAAGAATTCGGTTTCTTTTTCGCGTTTCTCGCCGTGAACAAGCCAGTTCCAAAAATTCTTAAAAGCTTTCATTGCGCTCACCCTCTGCCTTCTTGCTGGTCGTAAAGATAACGATAGAGCCCGCCGAGCGCAATAAGTTGCTCATGCGTGCCGCTTTCGACGATTTCGCCCTTGTCTATGACGATGATTTTGTCGCAACGGCGAACTGTGCTCAAGCGGTGGGCGATAATTAACATTGTCCTCTGCGCACCGATTGCGCCCATGTTGTTCAGAATGATTCTTTCGGATTCGTAGTCAAGGGCAGAAGTGGCCTCGTCGAAAATCAAGATGGGCGGGTTGGCAAGAAGTGCACGGGCAATGGCGACGCGTTGACGTTGACCGCCGGAAAGCGAATCGCCGCGTTCGCCGACTTTGGTATCGTAACCTTCCTTAAGCTCCAAAATGAAGTCGTGGGCACCGGCCAGGCGGGCGGCGCGAATAATTTCGTCCATGGTGGCTGTGGGGCGGCTTACGGCAATGTTATCGCGCACGCTGGAGTTAAACAGGTAATTTTCCTGCATGACGACGCCGATTTGTCCGCGCAGCCAGCCCAAGTTTGCTTCGCGAGTGTTGATGCCGCCGATTGTCACGACGCCCGATTCGGGGATGTAAAGGTTTTGCACCAGGTTTGTAAGCGTGGACTTGCCCGAGCCCGAACGCCCGACTATGCCGATTTTCTGACCGGGCAGGACGGTTAGGTTGATATTTTTCAAGACGAGCGGCAAATCTACGCGGTAGCGGAAGGAAACATCCGAGAACTCAATCGCGCCGTCAATTCTCTGCGGACCGCGCTTGCCCATTTCCTGAACGACAGGCTCCATCGGCGTGTTCAAAATATCGCCTATGCGTTCAATCGACATGGTGAACATTATGGCCTGCCAACACAGCATGGCAAGCGATTTCAACGGACCGAGTGCTTGCCGAGAAATCATTTGGAAGGCGATTAATTGACCGAGCGTAAATTCGCCGTTCATGACCATGTGACCGCCGTACCAAAGAATTGCCATTGTAATCGACGTTTCGACTATGGTCGTGAAGCCGCTCATTACCAGTCGGAACTTCGCCATTTCAAAGGTAGCGCGAACGTAACGCGCTATAAGATTTTCCCACTTGTTGACGAATTGCGGCTCAACCGCCAAGGCTTTGATTGTTTCGACGTTGGAAATTGATTCGACCATGAACGCGCTGTTCAAGGCGCCCAAACGCCAAACGCCTTCGAGCTTGCCTCTTAAAATCGGCATTGCCAAAATTTGCAAGGCGTAGAGCGGGACGGATATTAGCGCGATTAGCGTGAGCGGCACGGAATACCAGAACATGAAGCCGACAAACACTACTGCGAAAAAGACGTTCAGTATCGAGGAAAGACCGGTACCTGTCAAGAATTCGCGAATTTGATTCAGCGCGGCAACACGCATCAAAGTTTCGCCGACGCGCCGCTGTTCGTGATAGGGCAACGGCAAAGAGATTAGATGTCGGAACAGGCGCGTGCCGAGTATGGCGTCGAGCTTGTTCGTCGTGTGGTTCATTATGTAAGTTTTCAGCGCGGTAAGGAGCGATTGCATAAAGAAAAACACGACCATACAGCAACCGATAACCGTCAACGTCGAAATGCCGTTGTTGCCGATAACTTTGTCGATGATAACCTGCGTTATGAGCGGGAAGCCGATGCCCATGAACTGCAGGAAAAGCATTGCAATCAGCACTTCAATGAGCGGCTTTTTGTAATGCAGGATAACCTTCATAAACCAGTCTATATTGTAGCGTTTCTTGATATAGTCCCAGCTGAAGGCGGCGGAAAAGATAAGAAGTTCGTTTGCCCAGCTTTCCTTGAATTCTTTAATAGGGATGGCCTTCGGTCTGTTTTCGCGCGGGTCAATCGCCAAAACGACTTCGTCATTCGCGCTGCCTATCGCAATGTAGGCTCCGTCAACCATTTTGGCGATTAGAGGATATTCAAGCTCGCGGAACTCTTCGATATTCGGCTGAATGAGGAAGGCGCGAATGCGATGTTTTCTGGCGATTTTGATGAGCTTGTCCCACGTCAATTTGTCGTCGGTGTCGGGGTATTTGTCGTAGATTGCTTGCAAATCTTTGACGCCGAAATGTTGCAGAACTTTTATCAGAGAAACTATTCCCGTTCGATTTGGAGGCGGCGCGGATTTATTTTGGGGCATTTTTCATGCAAATCTCCCTTCGTTACAATTTAAAGTCATTATCGGCCACTTTTGTTAGACGCGCATTAAAAAGCGTCCTTGTCAAAGAAAAACCGCCGTCAATCCGCAAAGGAAGACAGCGGCTTTCTTTATTTGTCCGACTAAAGGATTAACGATACTTCCGCTTGCGAGCCGCCTCCGATTTCTTCTTGCGGCGGACGCTGGGCTTTTCGTAATGTTCACGCTTTCTAACCTCTGCGAGCGTGCCCGCCTTTTGACAGGTACGCTTAAAGCGGCGGAGAGCACTGTCTATGGATTCGTTTTTCCCAACTTTGACTTCATTGGCCATTCAATATCCCTCCCTCCGCTTGGTGCTAGGTAATTCAACTGCCCGCGTATTTTAACACGCAACCTTTCAATCGTCAACGTCTTTTTGGCGGAGCTACCCTTTCGTTTGTTAAGCAAAAGGGCTCAAAGTCAACTTGTCCTTGCCGAGGGCGACAACTTCGATTCGGCTTTTCGATTAATTTTATCTTTATTAACTACTTTCTTTTGCTCACCCAAAAGAAAGTAGCAAAGAAAACCTCATGCTTGCCAGCGCGCATTCGCCCTCGCAGGGGCGTGAGCGAGTGACCGAGAGTAACAGTGACTGCACAGGTATCGAAGCCGAAGCCGCCCGTGCCGGCAAAGAAACATCCCTGTTTCTGTTGCCGGCGGCCGTCATCCATGACGGCCTCAAGTTACGCGGCTCAGCCGTCGAATTCCAGCAAGCCGTAGGCTCCGGCGGTGCGCTTATACACGACGCAAATTTGCTCGGTCTGCGCGTCGCGGAACACGAAAAACGTATGATTGAGCATGTTCATTTGCATGATTGCTTCCTGCACGTCCATGGGCTTGACGACAAAGTGTTTGGTCTTGACGACGGGATATTCCGCCTCTTCCTCGCGCTCGACTTGAACTTTCGATTCGGCGAAGGCCTCCGACCTTATGCCGCCGTTGCGGAAACGACGTTCCAAGCGCGTCTTTTGCTTGTGGATTTGACGCTCCAATTTCTCGACGACCAAGTCAATCGAAGTGTACATGTCGGTAGTGGACTCTTGCCCGCGCAGAATCAAGCCGGCGCGTCCGACTTCAGCCGTCACCTCGACGATTTGACGATCCTTTTCGACCGAAAGCAGGACAGAAATTTCTTCCATGTTGTCGAAGTACTTCGTGATTTTGCCGACGCGCTTCTCGACGTACTCGCGCAACGGCTGCGTTATTTCGATATTCTTGCCTCTGATGTTGAATGTTGCCATGATAAAACAACTCCTTCCGCTGTTGCCGAATGTGTTTGCCGCTATATTCTGCGCGGCGGGCTTGAATTCCTTTAACCCGAAAATTTTTCTTGACACAAGCCGCCGTCAATGCGGTATAATGTTCAAAACTTTAACGTCGAAAAAATTTAGCGGCGCACTCGAAACTACGATAACTTGATTAGAAAATTAGAGGAGTGTGAGCGAAATGGGAATTTGGGAAGTCACAATCATTGCGACGGGCACGAACAGCAAAACCGCGCATTCGTCATACAGGGGCAAGGCGACGGGCGGCATTGCCTCGGAATATTCAAAAATTCTTGCCGAAAAGCTCGCCAACGTTGACGAAGACGTTCGGAAGATGGAAGCCGTTCAAGAACAGCTTGACGCGATTCGCGACCTGCACGAGGAATTGACGGGCGAAGTCAAGGCCGACGAAGATTCGGGCAACGCCAATCGCGAAGACGGCTCAAGCAGCTCATCAATCACTTGCGTCGAAAAGATTAAGCGTTTCCTGCCCGACGGCTCGGTTATGGTAACGACCTACGAAGACGGGCGAATGACTGACCGCCTCAAGCTCAAGCCGCACATGACGGTCGTCCCCGACTACACCGCGCCGCCCGAACCCGACGGCTCCGTTGCCACCGAATTGAAACCGACGCGCAGCCTTGAATTGCAGATGTTGCTGATGATGTGACCCGCGCATTGTTGTGAGTTCAATCAAAGGAGGTTTTCAACATGGATGTAAGCACTGTTTCCAGAGTGTCTCAAGGTTTGGCGCAATACGCCGCTCAAGCCAAGAACACGGCAAACGCCAAGGCGGCTGCTCAAACGCCCGCGCAGAATTCGGCGCAAGCTCAATCGTCGTCCGTCAAAGTCGGCGAGGCCTTCGAGCTGGACATTTCCGAGGCTGCCAAGCAAGCTCAACAGACGCCCGCGCAGGCAGAGGATTTTTCCGTCGACGACGGCGCGAAGGAAACTAAAGGCCTTTCCGCCGACCAAGTTCAAGCGTTGCAGGACGATTTGGAGGCGCAACAGCAGACTTTCATTAACGTCATGATTCAAGCCTTGAGCGAATCGAACGACAAGTTGCAAGGCTGGCTTGACGAAGGCGTAAGCATTCTGAACTTCGGCGGCACGAAGATTGACGCGGTGATGTTCGGCTTGCCGGAAGTCGCTACCAATCCCGAAGATGCGGCAAAGGCTATCGCGCCCGGCGGAGCGTGGTCTGTCGATGCGGTTTCGACGCGTGTTTTCGACCTTGCTGCGGCGATAGCGGGCAACGACCCCGAAAAACTTTCGCAAATGCGGGTTGCCGTCGAAGAGGGCTTCAAGCAGGCGGGCATGGTTTGGAAGGACGCCACGGGCGAAGACAACATGCCCGAAATTTCCAAGCAGACCTACAACGAAATTATGAGCCGCTTCGACAAGCGCGCCAACGAACTCAACGGAACATCAGTCGTCGAATAAACTTTAAGGCAAAAACTTGCCGTCAACCGAATCAAAAAAGACTGTCGAGCAAAAAAGTTCGGCAGTCTTTTTGTTTGCAAAGCGTGTAATCCTCGTCGAAATTTATTGAGCAGTTCTTTTGGCGGTCAAATATTCGTCCATAGCTTTGGCGACCGCCTTTGAATATTTCACGGCAAGCACGACGTTTTTTGCGCCCGCCACGACATCGCCGCTGGCAAAGACGCCTTCGCGCGTCGTCCTGCCCGCGTCGTCGACGACAATCAAGCCGTTCTTGTCGACAGTCAAATCGTGCGTCGTGTTGACGATTTTATCCTTCGGACCTTGGCTTATTGCGATAATCGTGCTGTCGGCGGGCATAAGGACGGGAGCCTCTTCGCGAATCAAATTGCCTTGTTCGTCGTAAATGCGCGGCGTGAACACGGGACCTTCCTCGGTGAATTCGGTTATCGCCATGCCCTGCTGAAGTTCAATGCCGTCGACTGCCGCGTAATCCAATTCGCGCTGACTGGCGGCGATTCTTTGACGGCGGGCGTAAAGCGTGACGTGACGTGCTCCTTGACGGACGACGGTACGCGCCACGTCGATGGCCGAATTGCCCGCGCCGATTATCGCCACGGTGTCGCCCAAATCGTAAGCGTCGGGGTTTTGCAAGTAGTCAATGGCGTAGTGGACGTTGCCGAGCGATTCGCCCTTGACGTGAGGTCTGCGCGGCCGCCAAACGCCCGTCCCGATAAAAATTGCGTCATAGCCGTCTTGAAAGAGGTCGTCGAGGTGGAGCGCGCCGCCTATCGCGGTGTTCGGGCGGAAGTGAATGCCCATTTGCCGCAGCTTGACTTGATAGCGGTCGATGATTTTCCTAGGCAGGCGGAAGGCGGGAATGCCGTAGCGCATCATGCCGCCGACTTTGTCCATGCGCTCAAAGATTGTGATACGGTAGCCGAGCGCGGAAAGTTTAATGGCAATGGTGATGCCCGCAGGTCCGGAGCCGATTATCGCGACGCGTTGACCGTTATCGGGCGCGCGTTCCAGGCTTATCTTGTCGAAGTAAAAATCTGAAATGTAATTTTCGATGCTGGGGATTTGAATCGCCGAGCCTTCCTTGCGCTTGCCCTGAATGCAATTGCCTTCGCACTGGTTTTCGTGGTCGCAGACGAGCGAGCAGACGACGCTCAACGGGTTGTTGTCGAAGAGCATACGCCCTGCCTCTTCGGTCTGCCCGGCAAGGAACAGGCGAATCATTTCGGGAATGTCAGTTTGAATCGGGCAACCTTTGAGTCGGCACAGCGGCTTCTTGCATTGCAGACAGCGGCGCGCCTCTTCGATGACGTGTGCAGCCATTAGCTTTCCCTCCTAAAAAATCGCTTTCGACAAGTTTAAATCAATTCCGCGCAAAAGTCTATGTCATTGCAAAACATTTTCCGCCGTAATATAATTTTTTCCGATTAAAAATTTTTGGAGGCGATTGTGTGACGACAAATCCTGCAGTATCCGTGATTGTGCCGCTGTACAAGGTCGAGCGATACATAAAGCTTTGCGTCGACAGCATCTTGTCGCAGACGTTTCAAGACTTTGAAATTATTTTGGTAGACGACGCCTCGCCCGACGCTTGCTTTGAACTTTGTCAAAAACTTTACGGCGACAACCCGAAAGTCAAACTCGTCCGCCACGAAAAAAATCTTGGTCTGGGCGAATCGCGCAACACCGGCATGAAACACGCGCGCGGCAAATACGTTTACTTCGTCGACAGCGACGATTTTATTTTGCCCGACGCGCTGGAAAAATTCTACTCTGCTGCCGAAAGAAACAAAGCCGAAGTCGTTCACGCGGCGGGACGCTACGAACTCGTTCAAAATGACGGCGACCCCGTCGGCGAAGGAACTTTGACTTTAAAGTGGGACGGCTATTCTCGCGAAGGCTTTCTGCAAAACGACATCGTTTATCGCCTCGACAAACACTGGCGGACTTACGAAACCCGCTCCAATGCCTGGCTGTTGTTTTGCCGCCGCGACTTCCTTGAACTCAATCAAATTGAGTTCCTGCCCATCATTTCCGAAGACGAGCCGTTCAACTTCGCGCTGTTCTGCACCGCCGAGCGTTATTACATTTTGCGCGCGGCTTTTTACGTTCACTTGTTGCGCGGCGATTCGATAATGCGCGCCTACGACATTGACAGATTCTCGCAAGGGATTTACGGAATGCTAATCGGCAGCGTGTACCTCAAAAACCTCCTTGACCAAATTCAACGGTTCGACGGCTATGGAATTTGGCGCGAAAATATCATGATGGCATTCTTCAAACGATTTTCCAAAAATCACACGTTGCCTTTCTACGGCGAAGACGAAATCCCCGCCGAAGTAAACGAGACCGCCGAAAAAATTTTTCAAATCGCATTCGGGGAGTCGGCGGCGTTCGTGAAATACTTTTTCAACAACTATCACGTCTTACGCCGTCAAACAGAATTTTTGACGAAACAAAATCAACTGCTCTTCGACGACAACAAACGGAGGAATAATCTGATGTCATTATTCATTCGCGAACAGCCCGCGCTTTTGGAGCTGATGAATGCAATCAAGACCGCCGACAAAAGAATTTTCCTTTTGGGCACGCCCGACCACGGCAACCTCGGCGACCACGCCATTGCTTGGGGCGAACGCGTCATCTTGCAAGAATATTTCCCAGACCACGCGATTATCGAAATTTCCCGCGATTATCTGGCGGGCGAACTCGGCGAACTTGTTTGGGGGCTCGGCTTGGAAAGATACATGCGCCAATCCGACCTTATCGCGCTTATCGGCGGCGGCAACCTCGGCAACCTGTGGCTTAAAAACGAAATTGTTCGGCGGCTCGTCATTGACAAGTTCCCCGACAAAAAAATCGTCATCTTCCCGCAAAGCATTTACTTCACGCAAGACGACGACGGGCGCAAAGAATTGGCGCGCAGCCAAAAAATTTACAACGCCCATAAAGACTTGCACTTGATGACGCGCGACGAAAACAGCTTTGAACTGGCGCAAAAGATTTTCCCCGAAATTAACAATTACCTCATGCCCGACGCCGCGACTGCCTTGCACGGCATTCTTGACGACGTCGACGTTGCGCGCGAAGGGGTTTTGTTCGTCCTGCGCGGCGACAAGGAAAAAGTTCGCGACGACACCAAAATCAAAACGTTGCAAGAATCTTTTGCGGCGGCGAATATCCCGTTCGACGTTATCGACACCGTCATTAAGGGCAAAGTCACGGCGAAGGAACGCGAACAAAAAATCCGCGACGTGCTGACGAAAATCCACAAAAGCAAACTCGTCGTCACGGACAGATTTCACGGCGTGATTTTTTCGTTCATTACGCGGACGCCCGTGCTTGCCTTCAAGTCCTTTGACACGAAAATTTCTTCGGGCATCAAGTGGTTTGAAAATTTCCCGTCCGTCTTCTACGCCGAGAATAAATCTTGGGCGAGTATCGAAGAATTCATCAACTTGGCATTGGGCGACTCAACCGTTTTCGAGGAACTGAACCCGTCCGTCAAAATCGACAGCAAGCAACTTTTTGCCGCCGCGCTGGATGAAATTGTCGGCACGAACGAAATTGTATCTGTCCAATATTACACCCCCCCCCAGTCGGCATTAAATCCGGACAACCGAATCGTAAAAATATTTACGTTGCACATTCCGATTTCCATTTGCAATTTCCGTTGCCACTATTGCTACTTGGCGCAGCGTCCCGAACATTATCAGGGCGTTCACCCGACAATGAAGTATTCGCCCGAAGAAGTAGCTCGCGCGCTGTCGCCCAAACGCCTCGGCGGAAAGGCCTGCTTCAACATCTGCGCGCAGGGTGAGACTTTGCTTTTCAAGCAGCTTGACGCGTATCTTAAGCCGCTCGTCGAAGACGGGCACTTTATCGAAATCGTGACGAACTGCACGATAACGCCCATGCTCGACAAAATTTTGTCGTGGGATAAGGAGCTTTTGGCGCACGTCGAATTCAAATGCTCGTTCCACTACCTTGAGCTTAAAAAGCGGAAAATGCTTGAACTCTTCGCCCGCAACGTCAACAAGATGTGGGAGGCTGGCGCGTCGGCTACCGTCGAAATCACGCCGAGCGATGAGCTTATTCCCTACATTGACGAGGTAAAAAATTTTTCGCTGAAGAATTTCGGAGCCCTGCCGCACATAACGATAGCCCGCGACGACAGAACCAAGGGCATCGACATTTTGAGCAAGCTGCCCAAGGATGAGTATTACAAGCTTTGGGGGCAATTCGATTCAAAGTTTTTCGACTACAAGACGACGATTTACGGCAAGCGTCAAGAGGAATTTTGTTACGCGGGCATTTGGTCGGCGTGGGTTGATATGAGCACGGGGTTGGCGCGTCCTTGCTATTGCGGCAGACCGCTGGGCGATATTTTTGCGAATCCCGAATCCGACTTCCCGACGTGGCCTGCCGGCAAGTGCACGCTTCCTCACTGCTACAACGGGCATTTCTGGTTGACGTTCGGCAATATCCCCGACGCAACCGAATTGACTTATGCCGATATGCGAAACCGTGTCCTCCCCGACGGCCGCGAATGGCTTCAACCGAAATTAAAAGACGCGTGGCGTTCAAAACTGCGCGATAGTAACGTCGAGCTCACCGACGCCGAAAAGTTACAGTTCATGATGATGAATCGATTGGGGGTGAGCTGACAGAAAGGACTGTTTATGCTTTCCTCAAACCGTGAAAAAATTTTCGACAGGGCAGAAAGATTCGTCGAATGCCTTGTCCCGATAAGTCATTGCAATTTGCACTGTGAATACTGCTACGTCATCCAGGACGGCCGACGCGATTCTGCCCGCCCAAAATTTCGGCGCACGCCACAAGAAATCGGTCGCGCGTTTAATCCCGCCCGTTGGCACGCCGAAAAACTTTTCGTCAGCTTTTGCGGCTCGGGCGAAACTTTTCTCTGCAAGGAAATGCCGGACATCGTCGCCTACACTCTGTTGCAAGGAAATTTCGTGAACGTGACCAACAACGGCACGATAACGCCCGCGATTGAGAAGCTGATAAATTTGCCCGACGATTTGTCGATCCGATTGGTCTTTGCCTTTTCGCTCCATTACAAGGAACTCAAGAAACGAAATCTGCTTAAAGTCTTCGCCGATAACGTCAAAAGGGTTGCGGCGTCGAAGGCGTCGTTCACCGTCCAACTGAATCTTTATGACGGCTATCTTGACGTCTTGGACGAGATAAAAAATTTTTGCCGTGAAAATTTCGGGGCACTGCCGCAACTTGCTTTGACGAGAGACCAGCGGCAAGGAATGAAAATTTACAGCTCCGCCGACTTCGAGACCTACAAAAAATACGGCGCGGAATTCGATTCGCCGATGTTCGATTTTTCCTGCGAGAACTTTTTAAAGAACCGCGCCAAAAATTTTTGTCACGCGGGCGAAAACAGTTGGCGATTGGATTTGGCGACGGGCGCATTGAAGCGTTGCTACTTTGAGCCGCCGTATTTCAATGCCTACGACGATTTGAATCAAGAAATTCCGCTGAAGCCCGTCGGTCGGCATTGCGGTAGCGATTATTGCGTCAATGCGATTCATTTCTTGGCGTTGGGCAATATCCCCGAAATTGATTGTCCGTCCTATGCCGCGCTACGCGACAGACCGGAGGCGGGCTGGTATAAGCAGACAATGACAGACGCTCTCGGAGGAAAATTTATAGAAAATAAAAAGCCGTCCGTCCTGCTCTTGGGCGACGGCATCAGCGCGGGTTACAGGGAATTCGTCAAGGAAAATCTGCGCAGCGTCATGGAAGTCTTTTACCCGCCGGAAAACGGGCGCATGATTGCCTACACTTTCCGCGAACTCTACACGTGGCAGCAAAAACTCAAATGGTCTGCCGATATGGACTTTGTCTATTGGAACAACGGGCTTTGGGATGTTGTGCGCATTTTCGGGGATGAGCCGCAGACGCCGTTACCCGAATACGAAAATTTGATTCGGCGCACGTACAATCGCTTGAGGCATTTGTTTCCGCAGGCGCAGATTATTTTCGCAATGTCAACGCCCGTCGTCGAGGAGCTTTTTAAGGACAAAAACTTTTATCGGCGCAACGAAGACATTGCCCGCTACAATGAGGCGGCGGCGCGCGTCGTCAAGGAATGCGGCGGTCTTGTCCACGACATTCACGGCGGAAAAAATTTCTATCCTCGGCAGGCTTACAAGGACGCCACGCATTTCACGCCGCAAGTGTATCAAATCATCGCCGACGCCGTTTCAGAGCTGCTGTTGCGTCTTCTGAATAAATGATCGTCGTCGTCAATTAAAAATCCCTCGCGCAGATTCGGCGGGGGAAATTTTTTTTTAGCCGCGGAAAAGCTGAACCCAATAATGATGATAATCCGAATAGTCCTCGTAAGCGTAGCCGACGCCCAATTCGCGGAAGGCGGGATTCAAAATATTTTCGCGGTGCCCTGCAGAGTTCATCCACTGGTTGACGGTCTCACTTGCCGTGGCGTGCCCCGCCGCAATGTTTTCGCCGCAAGTTCTGCCGCGATTCTTCATGACGGTAAAGCAATCGGAACCGTTCGGGCGCGTGTGCGAAAAGCTTTCGACGAGTTCACGGGCGCGAACAGCCGACGCCTTCTGCAAGTCTTGAGCCAACCTGAGCGGCGCGACTCCGACCCACGCGCGTTCGGCGTTGACCAAGTTCAAAACTTCGACCGCAAAGCTTCCCTCCGCGCACGCAACATTGCTCGCAAGCAAAATCGCAACCGCCGCGCAGATTGTCAAAAAATTTTTCATGAGACCTTCCCTCCTCCAAAATCATTCGCCGCAAGTTTAAAGCAAAGCCGCGCAAAAGTCTACACGCCGAAACTTTCTTGCTTAAGGGCAAGCGCGCCGCTATAATGAAAAAAATTTTTGGAGGTGGGCTGTTGATGATTGAGTTCGTGCCATTGAGGAAAAATCAGCGCGTCGAATTGGCGGACGGCAGTTTTGTTACCGTGACGGACAAACTCGGCGAAGGCGGGCAAGGCATCGTCTATCGCGTCCGTTGCGACGGCGGCGAAGAGCGCGCGCTGAAATGGTTCTTTATCGGCTATCTGAATGACCCGAAAAAATTTTACGGGCACTTGAAGGACAATATTCAAGTCGGCTCGCCGTCTGATGCCTTCGTCTGGCCTGAACAGCTGACCAAGTGGGTTGAAGGCGAAACTTTCGGCTACACGATGAAAATTTTCCCAAAAGACTATCAGCCGTTCTCCAAGTTCCTGTTGGCGCGCGTGAACTTCGCCAACGTCCGCGCCATGGTCGACGCCGCCTTGAACATGACGGTTGCCTTCAAGGCTCTGCACAACAAGGGCTACAACTACCAGGACTTGAACGACGGCAACTTTTCAATCAATCCGCTCGACGGCAAGGTTTTGATATGCGACAACGACAACGTCGTCGGGCACGGCGAATATTCCGGCATTTTGGGCAAGCCGCGTTACATGGCTCCCGAAGTCGTGCGCGGCGACAAGCAACCCGATAAGTCCACCGACAGATTTTCTTTGGCGGTCGTGCTTTTCATGTTGCTTATCGGCTATCACCCGCTTGAAGGCACGAAGACGAATTACCCCGCCTTGACCAACAAGTATGAGAAAAAAATTTACGGCACAGAGCCGCTGTTCATCTTCGACGAAAAAGACGCCTCCAACGCGCCGCACCCCGCCATCCACAAGAACGCGCCCGTTATGTGGAATTTCTTTCCGAGTTTCGTCAAGGCGGCGTTCCAACAGTCGTTCAGCCAAGAAAGTCTCTTGAACGGCAAGAATCGTCTGCTTGAACAGGATTGGCTCAACATTTTGATGCGGCTGAAAAGTTCAATCGTGCGTTGCCCGCATTGCGGCGAAGAAATGTTTTTGGAGAGCGACAAGGCGACGGTCTGTCAATCTTGCAAGAAAACCGTCAAGGCGGCGGGCTATCTGAACTTCGCCCCGCGCGCCAATCATGAAGTCACCGTGCCGATTTTTAACGGCGTCAAGCTTTACGATTACCACGTTGATTCCGCGTCCGAAGACTTCGCGACGGAGGCGGCCGTCGTCTTGGAGAAGCCGGGGAAATTCGGCTTGAAAAACAATTCGCGCTTTAATTGGAAGGTCAAGACGCCCGAAGGGAAAATTTTCGCGCGGCAAGTCGGTGAAGTGCTCGTCCTGGCCGCCAACGCCAAAATTGACTTCGGCAACAAAAATATCGCTCAAGTTATCGTCAACGACTGAAGGAGGAAATTTCTTATGGGAATACTCGACAAGGTTGAACTGCCGCGCAAGATGTGCCCCGTTATTTTTTTGCTCGACACGTCGGGCAGCATGGGCGGCGCACCAATCGGCGCAGTCAATGCCGCGCTCGAAAGTGTTTTGCCCGAATTGATTTCCATGAACGATTCAAATCCCGACAACGAAATTAAAGTTGCCGTGCTGACGTTCGACTTTGATGCGGAATGGAAATTCGGCGGCGAAGAATTGCTTTTGCCCGAAGAAGTCAAAGATTCTTGGAATGACCTCGACGCCAACGGTCCCACGTCAATGGGCGCGGCGTTCCGTGCGCTCAACGAAAAACTTTCGACCTCTCACGGCTTCATGAAACGCGCTTCGGGCTCGGTTGCGCCGGTCTTGTTCCTGCTAAGCGACGGCGAACCCACCGACGATTATCAGGCGGGCTTGCAAAAGCTAAAGAACAACAACTGGTACAAGATAGCGGTGCGCGTGGCTGTCGGCTACGGCGATTCAAACGACGACGTCTTGCGCGAATTCACGATGAATGCCGAAACGGTCATGCACACCGACAATCCCGCCGAATTGAAGAAGATGATTAAGTTTATCGCCGTTACGTCTTCGCGCGTGGCAAGTCAAGGCGGCAACATGTCGACCGACGACGACAACACGGGCGGCGTTGCCACTGCCCTCCAAGCGCAAGGCGGCTCGCTCAATGCCTCGGCAGATGAGGACTGGTAAAATATTTTCGACTCTCGAATAAAAATCAATCCCTTGAAAAAATTTTTTCAGGGGATTTTTCTAAGGGGCGTAAAGTATGAGATTCAGCATGTTTGCCGCGTCCGCTCAAGGGAAAAAATATCTGGAACGCGGCTTGCCTTGCCAAGACAGCTCCGACCGTTTGGAATTCGACAGCGTGCAAGCTGTTGCGGTGGCGGACGGGCACGGCGGCAAAGATTATTTTCGCAGCGATATCGGCTCGCGGCTCGCCGTAAAGACCGCCTTTGAACAGATAAAAATTTTTTGCAAAGACTTCGCGGCGGGGCAAAGCTTTTCCGACAACGGCATTAAAAATTTTGAGTTCAAGCTCCACGACGAATGGCTTAAGGCCGTCAAAAATCATTGGCGCGAAAATCCCGTAAGCGACGCCGAAAATCGTTGGCAAGGCGTCAGCGACAAGTACAAGGCGCGTTACGCTTCGGACGAAAGAATTTCTGCGGCTTACGGGACAACTTTAATCTGCGCGGTGTCAATCGGCTCGCAAATTCTGCTTGAGCAAATCGGCGACGGCAGTTGCGTCGTCCTGCAACGGAACGGCGAATTCAAGATGCCCGTGCCCTCCGACAGCGCGAACTTCGCCAACATGACGACTTCCCTTTGCGATGCCGACGCTTGCAACAAATTTCGTCACGCCGTCTTGAATTGCGATGAAAATTCGCCGCTCGCGCCCGTTGCGATTTTTTTAAGCACCGACGGGCTCGACGATTGCTATCCGATTCTCGACAACGACAAATGGCTTTACAAACTCTACGCCGACACGATTATCGACAGCCTGATAAAAAACGGCTTCGCTTTGACGCGGGAGGCTCTGCGCGGTGAACTTTTACCCTACTTGACCGAACACGGCAGCAACGACGACATTTCCCTAGCGTATCTGGTTACCAAAGACAGGAATTTGCTCAAGCGGACAATCGAAAGGCGGTGCCTCCTTGCCAAGGCGAAATTGGCGGACAAGACTCAAGCCGACGCCGCCGATATGCAATCGACAATCGCCGCGCAGGCCGCGCAGGTTCGCGAAAAATATGCCGCTTTAAAAGCGGCGCAAGCGTGACGTTGCATTGAGGAACCTAGGCTTGTTGGTAAATTGGATTAGACGGCTTCGATTCAACGTTTCAATGACTTTTGATTGATTTAACTACTTTCTTTCAGTGGCGAAAGAAAGTAGCAAAGAAAGCCACCGCTGCGCGCGGGGCGGCTACCGTCCACTTGTCCAACGCCCGCGCAACCCGAAGCCTGGTGTGCGCCGCTACTTCGCATCACGCTCAGTACGCGGCGCGGCCGCCATCCTTGGCGGCCTCTGTCCCCTGCTAGGAACTGTGGACAATTCATTTTAACCAGAGAAGAATAGCAGCAAAAAGAACG
>CAMJMR010000034.1 GCA_946407095.1 uncultured Selenomonadales bacterium
TGCTGCTATTCTTCTCTGGTTAAAATGAATTGTCCACAGTCCCTAGGGCGTGTTGTCAAAGTAAGGGATGAGTAGCAAGGGACGAGGGCCGACAGGGATGTCGGCCCGCCGCGACTTGAAACCTGGAAGGTTTCATAGCGGCACAGCACATTTCGGGTAGCGCGGGCGTTTCGGTGGTGGTCGGTATACCGCCCTTTTCTTTTGCAACTTTTCTTTTGGGCGTAGCAAAAGAAAAGTTGATAGTTCCGTCATGATAGCAAAAAAAAATCTGCGCGGCAAAAAAATTTTCGTCGAACGTGTTATAATGACGCCGCCTAAAAATTTTTGCTTGAGAGGAAAGTTTCATGGGAAAAGTAAAAATCGTCGCCGCAATGCTGATAGTCGCGCTGTTCGGAGCGATACACCTTGCCGCGCCCGAATTCCTGCCCGAAGTCTTTGCATTGCTGTCGCGCGGTGACATAGTCGAAACGGCGGACTACATCAGCAGTTACGGCTCGTTGGCGGTCGCATTCGCCTTCCTGCTGACGCTTTTCGTCAACGCGATAGGCTTTCCGCCCGCGATAATCTTTTCGACGGCGAACACGTTGATTTTCGGCATCGTGCCGGGGATAGTCTTGTCGGTCGTGGCAGAGACCGTCGGCGTGACGATAAGTTTTCAGCTACTTAGATTTTTCTTCAGAGAGAGCGCGCGCAAGATTATCAAGAAGAACAAACGCTTGAATTCCGTGGACAAGTACAGCTCCAAAAACGGCTTCACGGTCATGCTGATAGCGCGCATGGTGCCCTACGTGCCGAGCGGCATTCTGAATGCGGCGGGCGCCTTGAGTTCGATAAGTTTGCGCGATTATTTTTTGGCGTCGCTGGTCGGCAAGTTCCCTTCGACGGGCATTGAGGCGATAATCGGTCACGACGCGATTTTACACGAGGAGGGCTTCACGCGAATAATCGTCGTCGTCATTTTCGCCGTCGTGCTGATTGCATGGGCTTGGCATTATCAGAAGAAACACAACCATTGAGGAGGGCGTTCATGAATCTTTACGGTTATGCTCGCATTTCCTCCAAAGACCAGAATGAAACTTGCCAACTTGCCGCGTTGAAAAATTTTGGCGTCGCGCCCGAAAAAATCTTCGTCGACCGTTTGAGCGGCAAGGATTTCAACCGCCCGCAATATCAAAAACTTTTGCGAAAGCTTAAAGCTGATGATATTTTCGTCGTGAAGAGCATCGACCGCCTCGGAAGAAACTACGCGGAAATTTTGGAACACTGGCGCGTTATCACGAAGGAAAAGGGCGCGGCGATTGTCGTCTTGGATATGCCGCTCCTCGACACGCGCAACAAAAAAGATTTTATCGGCACGCTGATTGCCGACTTGACTTTGCAAATAATGTCCGCCTTCGCGCAGATTGAACGCGATTTTATCAGGCAATGTCAGGCTGAAGGCATTGCCGCCGCAAAGGCTCGCGGTGTCAAATTCGGGCGCAAAGCCTTGCCTCGCCCCGATAATTTTGCTGAAGTCTTCGCTGATTGGAAGGACGGGAAAATTTCCGCACGTAAGGCAGGAAGACTTCTCGGCGTCAACTACCAAACTTTTTTGAAATGGGCTCGCGCCGCCGAAACTTAATTGCCAAAAAAAATTTTGCCTCCCGTGAAATCGCGGGAGGCTTTTTATTTAACATAAAAGTAAACTTCGATTTTCAGTAAAACTTTTTGCGCATTATATCAAAACGGTTTTGGCATTGCAAGACTTTTAACAAGACTTTAATCCGTTGACGCAAAAGTTTACTTTTTTAACTAACGAAGGAAGTGAGCTTATGCGAACAGTGCCGGGCGTGACGTGGCACCCTTACGCAGACAAAGTTTACGTCCACAGCGTCGACAGCCAACGCGATTACATTTTCGAGGGCATTGCACTTGACGTGCTGAATTTTTTTGCGAAACACGACGACGCCACGCTTGACGAACTCTGCGCGGCTTTGGCAACGGAATACGCGATTGAGGACGCGGCGGAATTTCAAAACGACATGCGCGAATTTGTTGACGAGTTGCTTGCCGAAAAAATTTTGTGCGAAGGCGAAAGCGTCGAAGATCCGTGGTCAAACAAAATCCCGGCGGAGGTCGCGGAAGTTTTCGCCAAGGAGCACAAATTGTTTTCCTTGTGCTTTGAGCTTACCTATCGTTGCGTGGAGCGGTGCATTCACTGTTACATTGATGACGCGCCGAAATTTTGTGCGGCGGACGAATTGACGCTTGACGAGTACAAAGACATCTTGCGGCAGGCGCGGGAAATGGGTTGCGTGAGCATTTTGTTTACGGGCGGCGAAGTCCTTTTGCGCCCCGACCTGTGCGATATCGTCGAACACGCCGTCAAGTTGGGCTTTATCGTCAACGTATACACGACGGGCGTCGGGCTCAACGATGAAGTTTTCGACAGGCTCCGCGCAATCAAAATAGACGGCATTTCAGTCAGCCTCTACAGCGGCGTTGCCGCCGAACACGACAAAATCACGGGCGTCAAAGGTTCCTTCGAGAAGACGCTCAAAGCCGCGCTCATGTTCAAGGCGGCGGGCGTCAACACGTTTATAAAGTGCGTCGCCATGAAACAGAATTTCGATTCGCTGGAAAGTCTCTACGAACTCGGCAAGCGGCTGAATATCTACGTGACAATTTCGCCGCGAATCATTTCGGGTCACGACGGAAAATGCTCCGCCGATTATTCCTTGGGCGACGCGGCACTTTACAAAAAATTTTACGAGATGAGTGCCCGCTATGTGTCCGCCGATAAGAGTGCCGGCAAATTGACGCGCGAACAAATGCTGGATAAATCTTCTTGCGGCGCGGGTATCAATTCGCTGTCAATCGACCCGTTCGGCGGCGTTCGCCCTTGCAACACCTTTCATGGGGCATTCGGTTCCGTTCGCGAAGACAGCTTGCAAAACATTTGGGAACGCATGCGGAGCTTGAAGTTGAAAAATTGTCGGATGCGTGACGTTACGCCGCAATGCGCAACCTGCGAATCCCTGGAATATTGCACCGTTTGCGTTGCCGATTTGCTTAACAAGAACGACGGCGACTTCACAGAGTGCGGCGAAACGCTCTTGATGGCAAAAGCCGCCGCCGAAGTATTTGAATAATCCAAGCTCGTCGGAGTCGGGGAACTGTCGACACCATTGCAAAGGAGGTGAAACTCATGAAAAAGACGTATCAAAAACCCGTGATGGTCAAAAAGGAACAAAACCGCGTCTATTCCGGCAAGTGCGGCAACTGCGCTTCTCCGGGTTGCGGCAAGTTGGTCGTCGGCACGTGGTAATAAACCTTAACGGTTAGTCGTTCCGCAAAAACGAGGCGGCGGGCGGGCAGTTGAAAAATTTCCGACAAGATTCGCTCCTTGCGGCGGTTCTCCGACTCTGACGAGCTGATTAATTTTTCGGGAGGCTTCGACATGAAAAAATTTTTGATACCGCTTGTGTTGGCATTCGCGCTTGTCTTGCCGACGGCGGCAGTCGAGGCAGCATACGTGCTTGTTCCGAATTTCTATAACATGACGAGCAATCGCATCCAAGAGCGGATAAGATACACCGGCATGGATCAGAAAAACCATAACGGCGTACACTATACGAGCTGGCATTATGTTTGCGTCGACGGGAAAACAAATCAGTACGTAAGCAAGTACATTAAAAAGCTCAATGCAAAGCACAACATTCGGCAAGTCGGGCACAACGGCGGAAATTGGTACTTTGCTTACAACGGCAATCAAGCACACATGCTGAAAACGTTTAACGGCGGCTTTCACATTCACGTCGGTGTAAGCGGTCGCAACGTCGTTGTGGATTTGGTCGGCGGCATGTATCCTGAAACTTGAACAATCTTTTTGGCAAAATCATGCGCGGAGGATTGATTTGATAAAGTTTCTTTGGCAACACTTCAAAAATTACAAGGCATCGTTGACGGTCGTCGCGCTGTGTTCGATTTTGACAGCGGCGGTGAATTTGCTGGAGCCGTTCCTTACGGCGAAGTTCATCGACGAAATTTTAATCGGGCAGGACGCGACGACTTTTTACGTGTTCATTGCGGCTTTGGCGGCGATAAGCGTCACGGCAATTGCGGCGAATTGGCTCAGTACGATTTTGTCGTCGAAAATGCGCGTGCAAATCAACAACCGCGTCGTCGAAGGCGTAATGCGTCACGTCTACAAGGTGCGCGGCGATTTTATTTTCAAGACGGACATGGTTTATCTGTCCAAGCGCCTCGACCAAGACGCGATTGATTTGGTTTATTTTGCCATCGGCAACATGGTTGACATTTGCATAAACTTCGCGCTGTTATGTATGGCACTCGTTTTGATGTCTTCGCTCGGCGTCAAGTGGGGCGTGCTGTTCGTGATAATCGCAGCTGTTCACGGCGGGGCTTATCGTGCGCTGGAAAGGATTTTGTTTGAGCGTTCGACGGAAGTGCGCGAGACCGAATCGCGATATTTTACTTGCCTGAGCGATATTCTGCTTTACGTCTATTCAATAAAATTGCACGGGCTTTACAACGAATGGCTTGAAAAATTTCGGGCGGCGTTTGGAAAAAGTTTTGCGGCGGTCATGCGGCAAGTCAAAATTATTTTCTGGTTTTCGACGAGTGCGCTAAATGCCAACGCCGTCTTCAAGGTGCTGATATTTTTTTTGGGCGGGCTTGACGTTTTGGACAGGACTTTGAGCATAGGCAATTTCGTCGCGCTCAACGGTTATTACTTGCTTGCAATGCAGGGCGTGGCGTATTTTATGAGCGTCGGACAACTTTACCAAAACGCGTTGGCGGCTTACGCCCGAATCATGGAGATAAAAAATTTGCCTGTCGAAACGAACGGCACAAAGGTTTTGGCAGGTGTGGCGGCGATTGAACTTCGCGGCGTCGATTTCAATTTCGGCGAGCAAAATATTTTGAAGGGCTTCAGTCGACGATTTGAGCGCGGGAAGATTTACTGCGTCGTCGGCAAGAACGGCGCGGGCAAGTCGACGCTGATGAATCTGATTTGCGGCATGATTCGTCCGAGCGACGGAGAAATTTTCTTTGACGGCGTGCCGTTGAATGAGGTCGATATGATTTACACACGGCGAAATTTAATTGCGGTCGTCGAGCAAAAAGACTTCCTGAAGAACGACAACCTTTCGGGCGGCGAGCGGCGCAAGGCATCAATCGCTGCCGCGCTGAAAAAATCTGCTGACGTGCTGATTATGGACGAGCCCGATAACAATTTGGACGCAAGCGGCATTGACACTTTGGCTGAAAAAATCCTTGACGGCAAAGAGGAGCGAATCACGCTGATTATTTCGCACGACGAACGCTTAACCAACCTTGCTGACGAAATTATAAATTTTCGGGACTTCGACGCTTGACAGAATGCGATAATTGGCATATAACAAACCCGCTTAGGAGGTTGATAAGCATGAAGAAGTTTTTAATCGGTGCCCTGACGGCTCTGGCAATCGTAAGCTTTGGTACTTTGACTGAAGCCGCGCAGGCTGACTACGACGAAACCTGTTGCAGAGGAAATTACTGCTACACGCAGGACGGCGACAGCTACAACGGCGACTACTGCGGACGCTACGGCTGTGGCGACGGCTACGGACAAGGTTACGGTTGCGGACGCGGCTACGGCTACGGACGCGGCGGCAGATAAAATTTTTCGTTGTGCATAAAAAAATAACCCGCCTCGAATGGAGACGGGCTATTTTTTTGTAACCGTTCAAGTCTGCGGCTCGACGAAAAGTTTTTCGGCAAGTGCATCGCTGATTGTGAATTCGCCGAGTTCATTAACGAATCTGGACGCCGTGCCGTGGAAGTCACTGCCGCCGGTTATCAGCAGGTTGTACTTTTTGGCAAGGAAGAAATAATGCTGAACTTCGTCGGGCTTGTGAAAGGGATAGTAGACTTCCAGGCCGTCCACTTTGGTGCAGAGTTGCTCGACAAGCGCGTCGTCCCCGACAAGTTTTGGGTGCGCCAAGACCGCTTGACCGCCCGCCTGATGAATCGTGTCGATGACTTCGTCGACTTCGGGCAGATAGCGCGGCACGTAAGCGGGTTTTCCTTTGCCGAGCATTTTTTCAAAGGCCTCACGAACGTTTTTGAACGCGCCCAATCTTACAAGCGTCCTGGCTATGTGCGACCGCCCGACCGAGCGGCTGGTGCCTGCCGTTTTCAAAACGTCCGTTTCGCGAATATTGTACTTCTTGGTTTGAAGAATCCTGATGATTTCGCTGAATCTTTCCCAGCGCGCCTCGATGATTTTGTCAATCATTTCCAAGAGAGATTCGTTGTAAATGTCAATGTTGTAGCCGACGATGTGGATGTCCCTTTCGGGATGATTTGCACTAAGCTCGACGCCGGGAATTATGTTAATGCCTCTGCCCGGGTAGAGACCGTTTTCGTAAAGGTGGCGCACGCCGTCAAGGGTATCGTGGTCGGTTATGCCCAAGTATTTGAGCCCGATTTTTTTCGCCGCCGCCAACAGTTCTTCGGGCGAATATGATCCGTCCGAAAAATTTGTATGGGTGTGCAAATCGCCGGCCATTTAGCTTTACCTCCGTGACAAATTACTTTTACGGCTTCGGAAAAAACTTTTGATATAACGTTCCAAACGAGATGAGTTGCCAAGGAATTAACGCGGTTCGACTATGAGCTTGATGGCAGTTCTTTCACTCCCGTCAATTTCAATGTCCGTAAAAGCAGGAATGCAGATGAGGTCTACGCCGTGCGGTGCCACGAAGCCGCGTGCAATGGCAACCGCTTTAACCGCTTGGTTCAGCGCTCCGGCACCTATCGCCTGCATCTCGGCACTTCCGGTTTCGCGGATAACGCCCGCGAGTGCGCCGGCGACGGAATTGGGGTTAGATTTGGCTGATACCTTCAGAATTTCCATGATTGGTCCTCCTCTCTTGTTGCATTTTGGTGTTGTAGTGGTTTCCTACTTGCTGCGGCTCCTTCTGCGTCTAAATTGTCTTCCCTGTTAATTCTGCATAGCTAAATTAAATCCTTCACTTGTCCCGCCGATTTTGTCATATATTTTATTGCGGGCATTCATAGCGGCGGGCGCGTCCTTCTATTCGACTGATTGATGATTTCAAGTTTTAGGATCTACTTTCTTTTGCTTGCCCAAAAGAAAGTAGCAAAGAAAAAGGCACCGCTACGCGCGGGGCGAAGGGTCGCAACCCGCGCCGTCCGATATTTTCAGCGTGGCTGCGCCGACGGTTTTTGCATCACGCAAAAGCGTCGGCGACGGCCGCCCATCCTTGGGCGGCCTTAAATAGGGCGTGCGCCTCTAAATCATGCGGCGTTCTTTAATCTGCAGGCGTTCAATCCTGACGGCTTTGTTCGTCGTGTCGTCAATGTCAATAAGCACCGCGCAGTACACGGCGGCTCCTTCGGCGACTTCAAAGCGGCTCGGACGCCCCGTAAGGAATTTGTTTATCACGGGCTCGACTTCTATGCCTAAAATCGAATGCTCCGCGCCGACCATTCCCAAATCGGTGATGTAAGCCGTGCCCTTGGGCAAGATTTGTTCGTCGGCGGTCTGGACGTGCGTGTGTGTGCCGACCACCGCCGTCAAGCGTCCGTCAAGGTAGTTGGCTAAGGCAAGCTTTTCGCTCGTTGCCTCCGCGTGGAAGTCGACCAGAATCACGTCGCATTGTTTTTCCAGGAAGGTGACAATCTTTTCGCCCAGGCGGAACGGACAATCCAACGGCGGCATGAACGTCCTGCCCGAAAGATTGACGACGCCGATTTTTTTCTTGCCTACGGGAAAAATACAAAAGCCCTTGCCGGGCGTATCTTCGGGATAGTTGGCAGGGCGCAACAGGAAGGGCTCTGTGTCGATTATCTTCAGGACGTTTGAGTTGTCCCAAATGTGGTTGCCGCTTGTCACGACGTCCGCGCCGCCCTTAATCAGTTCGTCGAAAATCGCGGGCGTCAAGCCCTTGCCGTGTGCCGCGTTCTCGCCGTTGACTACGACCATATCGATGCCGCGTGCCTGCTTGAGTTCGGGCGTTTGCTCCATAAAAAAATATCTGCCGGTTCGCCCGACAACATCACCAACCATTAAAATCCGCAAAAAATTCATCCTCCTCTAGCGCGAATAGACAACGACGCGTTCACTCTCGCGCACGCCGACCAGCCGCCCTTCGACGCGCAACTGCCGCATGTTGTTCAAACACTGTTCCAAATAATCTTCCTGCGCGATTAAATAGTCTTCGTCGGGGACAGCGTCGTCGTATTCCTCAATCAGCTTGTCGCCGAAATAGTTCCACGCCAATTCCGTCAAAAGTGACAGCTCTCGACAGGTAAGCGTCGCAACATCTCGCCTCACGTTCAGAAAGCACGTGCCGTAGACGCCCTCGACGCTCAAATCGATTTTTGCGCCGCCCAAGCCTTCCAGGTGGTGGAAAGTTTCAACAGACTCTGCCACGTAGCTTAAGAAGTCCTCGAAATCGTTTTGGGAAAATTTCCCGTTCAAGGCAAAGGAGAATTCAAGCGTCTCGTCTTTGGAATCGTAAGTTACCGATTGAACTGCAGGAAACACCACGAGAATCGACGCCAATAACCGCCCGGCATCGGGGTCGGGTTTCTTTGCCTTCTTCAGAAATTCAAACACCGCTTCAACCTCCTTTGTAAGGAAAAAGGACAAGGGCTTAGAAAAAACTCGTCCCTTGTCCCTTCTCTCTTGTCCCTTATTTAATCACTTCGCGTAGTCGACGACTCTGACCTCGCGAATTATCGTAGCCCGAATCTGACCGGGATAATCCAAATCTTTTTCGATTTTCTTAACGATGTCGTGCGCAAGAGTGATGGCAGCCGCGTCGTCGATTTTGTCGGGCTTAACCATGACGCGAATCTCGCGCCCTGCTTGGATGGCAAAGCACCGTTCGACGCCCTCGAATGACTCGGCAATTTCCTCAAGCATTTTGAGCCGCTTAAGATACATTTCCAAACTTTCGCGGCGTGCGCCGGGTCTTGCCGCCGAAACTGCGTCCGCCGCCGCAACCAAAACCGCTTCGACGCTCGTAGCCTCAACGTCGCCGTGGTGGGAGGCAATGGCGTTTATGACGAATTTGTTTTCGCGATAACGTTTCGCCAAGTCCGCACCGATTGTCACGTGCGGCCCTTCGACTTCGTGGTCAACCGCCTTGCCAATGTCGTGCAGGAGCCCCGCTCTTTTGGCCAAGTTCACGTCGACGCCAAGTTCGCTTGCCATAATGCCCGCCAACATTGCCACTTCGATTGAATGATTCAAGACGTTTTGCCCGTAGCTCGTGCGATACTTGAGCCTGCCCAACAGCTTGATAAGTTCAGGATGAATTCCGTGGACGCCGACTTTGAACGTCGCCTGCTCGCCTGCTTCCTTCATGCGGTTATCGACTTCGCGTTGAGCCTTTTCGACCATCTCTTCGATTCGCGCGGGATGAATTCTTCCGTCCGTGATTAACTTTTCCAAGGCAACGCGGGCGATTTCGCGCTTGACGGGGTCAAAGCCCGACAGGATGACGGCTTCGGGCGTGTCGTCGATTATTAAGTCAATGCCCGTCAAAGTTTCCAATGTGCGAATGTTTCTGCCCTCGCGCCCGATGATTCGACCTTTCATGTCGTCGCTGGGCAGTGCCACTACCGACACCGTCGTTTCGGTGACGTGATCCGCCGCGCAACGTTGAATTGCCGTGCTTAGGATGTCGCGCGCCTTTTTGTCGGCCTCGTCCTTGATTTGCGCCTCGTACTCTTTGATTTTAAGTGCCTTGTCGTGCTTGAGACCCTCTTCGACTTCGTTCATCAAAATGTCGCGTGCTTCTTCCTTCGACAGGGCGGCGATGCGTTCCAATTCGGCGTCTTCCTTTTCCTGCATTGCGTCGAGTTGGGCTTGTGATTCGTTGAGCCGCGCCTCCTTTTTACTCAAGAGCACTTCCTTTTTTTCCAACGAGTCCAGTTTCTTGTCGAGGTTCTCTTCTTTTTGCACGACGCGCCTTTCCTGCCTGGTAAGTTCGTTACGACGTTCTTTGGTGTCGCGGTCGAGGTCTTGGCGCATTTTATGAATTTCTTCCTTAGCCTCCAGAATGGCTTCTTTTTTTTCTGCGTTACTTTTCTCGCGTGCTTCGTCGACTATGCGGCGCGCTTCGTCCTCTGCCGAGCCGATTTGCGCTTCGGCAGTTCGTTTACGCACCATGTAGCCGCCCAGTGCGCCGAGAATCATTGCGATGACAGCTGCTGCGATTGTGATTGCAATAACACTCACCCCCTAAAATTTTTTCCCGAATACCACGATATTTTATAGATTGTCAAGTGATATGTCAAATGTTTTTGCGGCTAAAGCTTGCCGTTGACGGCGCGTCGTTGATATAATCGTCACAAAAATTCTAAGAGGTTTTGCGAATGCTAAACTACAGAAACGAACTGGACAAGATGCCCTCCTATGACGGAGTGGAAAAGAATTACCGAATCAAAGTCAACGCCAACGAGTCGACGCTGTCCTTGCCGCCTTTGGTCGAGGAACGCGTTTTGAACCGGCTGGCGTTGTTGGCGTTCAATCGCTACCCAAACGAGGAATATTATTCGCTTGTCGAGCAGATTGCCCGAAACTTTTCCGTCGATGCCGCGCAGATTTTATTGGGCGGCGGGTCGAGCGAGATTATCGAAAAAGTTTTTCATACGTTCGGTGGCGCGGGCAGGAAGATTGTTTTCCCGCAACCGAGCTTTTCCATGTACAAAATCTACGCGAAGGCGGCGGAGGCTGACGGCGTGACCTTCGACTTGGACGCGCGCTTTGACTTGGACGTTGACGCCTTTATTGCGAAGATTCGCGAGATCGGCGCGAGCTTGGCTGTCGTCTGCAACCCCAATAACCCTACCGGCAATGTCTTGACGCCCGCGCAGGTCGAAAAGATTGCCGCGTCGATTGATTGCGCCTTCCTGCTTGACGAGGCTTACGTCGAATTCTACGGGCGGTCGGCCGTCAATCTTGTTGCGAAGTATCCCAACTTGCTTGTTGCCCGCACGTTTTCAAAGGCATACGGGATGGCGGGCGCGCGCGTCGGCTACATGATTGCTCAAGCTGAAGTCACGCGCATGGTGAACAAAACCTTCATGCCGTATCACTTGAACGTTTTGAGCTTGGCGGCGGCGGATATCGTCTATCAGATGCGCGATGAATTTGTTCCGCGCCTGCAAATGACAATCGCCGAGCGGCAGCGCATGAAGGAGCGGCTTGAAACGCTTTCGGGCGTCGAAGTCTTCCCGTCGGAGGCGAACTTCTTGCTGATTCGTCTGTCTCGCGCCGAGGAGCTGAAAGATTATCTGGAGACGTTGGGCATAGGCATTCGTTACTTTTCGCCGAGCGCATTCGGGCTCAAGGACTGCTTGCGGATATCAATGGGCACGCGCGCCGAAAACGACGAGGTTTTTGCCGCGATAAAAAATTTTTTGGAGGTGCCGCTTTGAAAGCGGCGGAACAGCGGACGCGGTTACTTTTAAAAAGTAACCAAACAGCGGACGCGCCTCCACGTTTCGACAGTTGAAAGTAACCGCCCGCGTTCATACGCAACGCTGCGCATTGCTAGTTTCGCAAAATTTTTTTGGAGGAGTGTTGAATGAGAATCGGCAAGCTTAACCGCAAGACGAATGAAACCCGCGTCGACGTTGAATTGAACTTGGACGGCGCGGGCAAGGCTGAAATTTCTTCGGGCATAGGATTTTTCGACCACATGTTGAATTTGTTCGCGGCGCACGGGCGATTCGACTTGAAGGTAACCTGCGCGGGTGATTTGGAAGTCGACGGGCACCACAGCGTTGAAGATATCGGCATTGCCATGGGCGCGGCGTTGAAGGAGGCTCTTGGCGACAAGCGCGGCATCACACGCTACGGGACGTTCTTCCTGCCAATGGACGAGACGCTTGCCCTGGTAAGCTTGGATATCAGCGGGCGACCGTTTTTGGTCTGCGAAGTCGGCGAACTTGCCCCGACGATTGGCGCATTCGATACCGAGCTTGTCGAAGAATTTTTGCGCGCCTTCGCCTTCAATGCCGGCTTGACGTTGCATGTGAAGATTCTTTACGGCAAAAATTCTCATCACAAGGTCGAGGCTGTCTTCAAGGCATTGGGTCACGCGCTTAGGGCGGCAGTCACCATTGACGACAAAATTCAGGGCGTCCCCTCGACGAAGGGCGTCCTTTAAAAATATCTGCGCGGAGGGATTGAACTTTGATTGTCTCATGGAACACGACAAACGCTTGCAACATGTACTGCGCCCACTGCTATCGCGATGCGGGTTGCAAAGCCGACGAAGAACTTTCAACCGCCGAGGCCAAGGAGCTTTTGAATCAGATAGCCCGCGCAGGTTTCAAGATAATGATTTTTTCGGGCGGCGAACCGCTTATGCGCCCCGACATCCTGGAGCTTGTCGAATACGCAACGCGCTTGAAGCTAATGGCGGTCTTCGGCACGAACGGCACGCTGATAACGCCGCAAATGGCTCGCGACTTGAAGGCGGCGGGCGCGAAGGGCATGGGCATATCACTTGACTCACTCGACGCGGCAAAGCACGATAAATTCCGCTCGTTCGCGGGCGCGTGGCAAGGAGCTGTCGACGGCATGAAAAACTGCGCGGCGGCCGGCTTGCCTTTCCAAATTCATACGACGGTCATGGATTGGAACCAACACGAATTGGAGGCTTTGACTGACTTTGCGGTTTCAATCGGGGCAAAGGCGCATCATTTTTTCTTTCTGGTGCCGACGGGCAGAGCGGCGACGATTGAGGAAGAATCCTTACGCGCTGAAGGCTACGAAAATGTTTTGACGCGAATCATGCGCAAGCAGCAGGAAGTTTCAATCGAACTCAAGCCGACGTGCGCCCCGCAATTCCTAAGGATAGCCGACCAACTCGGCATCAAGACTCGATTCAAGCGCGGATGCTTGGCGGGCTTGAGCTACTGCATAATCAGCCCGCGCGGCAAAGTGCAACCTTGCGCCTATCTGAACATGGAGCTTGGCGACGTCCGGCAAACGCCCTTCGATGAGCTGTGGAAGTCGAACAAAATCTTGCGGACGTTGCGGACGCTTGACTACAGCGGGAATTGCGGTGCTTGCCGCTACAAAAACAAATGCGGCGGATGTCGGGCGCGGGCGGCTTGCTATAACGGCGGCGACTTCATGAGCGGCGAGCCCTGGTGCAATTTCAATTAGGAGTTAGGAGTTAGGAATGCGAAAACCTACGCAAGAACAAATAATCGAATTCTATCATCAGAACACCGTCATAGACTTCATGGAGATTGAAGTTGTGCCGACGCCCGACGGCGAAGCGCGCTTGGAGCTGTGCGCCGACAGCCGCCACGCCAACCTTTACTTAATGGCGCACGGCGGCGTTTTGACTACAATGGCCGATACTGCTATGGGCGCGAAGTGTTTGGCATTGAATAAGCGCGTCGTCACCATTTCGCTGACGATTGAATTCATGCACGCGGTAATGACAAATACGCCGAGAGTTTTCACGGAGGCGACCGTTTTGCACGACGGACGCAAAACTATGGTCTGCGAATGCAAAATCCTCGACGCGAAGGGCAAACTTTATGCCAAGGCGAACGCTACCTTCTTCGTGACGGGCAAACTGTTCGACGACCCGCTTTAGAAGTGCAAGCGGCGAATGTGCATTGCCGACCCCATAAAAAAATCCCCTGCCGCTCTTCGCGAGTGACGGGGGATAATTTTTTTGCCCGCGCAGATTTTATTTTTTGACGAGTTGCTTGCCGCTTATGACGTAGCTGTCGCCGTTGACGTTGAAGGTCGTCGCAGTGTAGTCGGTCAGCGTGATTGAGCCCGTGCCTATCGTGAACTTAGGGGCTGTTGGTAAATTGAATTGGTGATTCTGATTCGGCGTTTCGATACCTTTTGTATTTAGAATCAACTTTTCTTTGCTTGTCCAAAGAAAAGTTGCAAAAGAAAAGACCCCTCGCAGGGGCGGAAACCGATCACTTGTCCAGCGTCCGCGCAACCCGAAGCCGCTTGTGCCGGCAAAAAAACTTCCATGTTTTTGTTGCCGGCGGCCGCCATCCGTGGCGGCCTCTGTCCCTTGCAACGTCTTCGTTAATTTACCAACAGACCCTAATCGTGCCCGTCGCCGAGTCGTAAGCCGTCGTGAACGTCCCCGTGATTTGCAGGAGGTCGTTGTCGTCGAAGCCGCCGATTATGTCTTTGCCGTCGCCGCTATTATAGACGAACGTGTCGGCATAGCTGCCGCCCCAAAGCGTATCGTTGCCCGTGTCGCCGTTTATCGTCACATTCGCGCCGCTGTTTGTAATTTTATCGTTTCCGGCTCCGGCATTGATTTTCACGCCCGCACCGTTGTTGGAAATTTCGTCGTCGCCTTTACCCGCGTTGATTATCAGATTGGTGCCCGCGTTGGTTATCGTGTCGGCGTTTGTGCTGCCCGTAAACGTCTTGCCGGTGTAAGTGCCGTTTGCTATCGAGAAAGCATATTCGGCATCGTTGCCTACGATTGAAAGGCTCTTGTCAAAGTTTTCAGGCGTCAAAGTTACAACGCCATTGCTTGGAGCCGTCGGTTCCGTCGCAACGTTGTTAAGTTCAAAGGCGGTGTCGAGTGCCTCGCGATACTTGATAGTTTTGGCGTCGTAGCTTAAGGTGTAGCCCGCCGTCTGCCCCGCCGCAGTGTAGAGCCCGTCTTCAAGCGTCGAGGTGCCTTCGGTCGCCGCCTTGGACAAGCTGGAGCCCAATTCCATTTTGTAGCCGTCGGGCGCACTTATGAGCTTGACGGGAATGGTTTTATCGGAATTGACGGCCGACGCGCCAATCGCGATAGTTTTCCTTGAGGTGCTGACGTAAAAGCCCTTAGTCGTCGCGCTGTCCGCTATCCCGCTGAAGGTAAACTGCTTGGATGTGCCCGCCGAGTAGCTGATAGTCTTGCCGTCGCTACTGAGCGTGTAAGTTCCGGTCGTGCCCGCTGTTTTGTAGGTCATCGTCTTGGCGTCGTAGGTGTTGGCAGAAATCGTCACAGGCTTGGGCAAACTGGAGCCCAATTCCATTTTGTAGCCGTCGGGCGCACTTATGAGCTTGACGGGAATGGTTTTATCGGAATTGACGGCCGACGCGCCAATCGCGATAGTTTTCCTTGAGGTGCTGACGTAAAAGCCCTTAGTCGTCGCGCTGTCCGCTATCCCGCTGAAGGTAAACTGCTTGGATGTGCCCGCCGAGTAGCTGATAGTCTTGCCGTCGCTACTGAGCGTGTAAGTTCCGGTCGTGCCCGCTGTTTTGTAGGTCATCGTCTTGGCGTCGTACGTATTGGCTGAAATTGTCGTGGCTTTAGGCAAACTGGAGCCCAATTCCATTTTATAGCCCGCAGGTGCGCTTATGAGCTTGACGGGAATGGTTTTATCGATATTGACCGACGCCGCGCCAATCGCGATAGTTTTCTTGGAGGTATTGACGAAAAAGCCCTTCGTCGTCGCGCTGTCCGCTATCCCGCTGAATTTGAATTCCAAAGACGTGCCCGCCGTGTAGCTGATAGCATTGTTCGACAACGAGTAGCCCGCCGTTTTGCCCGCGCCGGTGTATGTCATCGTGCCGGCGTCGTAACTTGCCGCAACGGTCTTGGGAACTGCTACGCCCGCGCCCAATGCCAACGTGTAGCCGCTGCTGATAGTAACCTTGCTCGTGCCCAAGGACGCCGCCGAAATCGTGACGACCTTATCATCGAGCGAAATGCCGTCAAGTGATTTGACTCCGCTCACCGTGACTAATGTATTGCTTGCTGTGCCGTAAGTCGCCGTCGTGCCGTTCAGTTGCCATTGCATTTCCGTGCCCGCAATGTTGACGGTTTTCAAGCTTGCCGCGCCCGTGAGCGTGATTTTCCCGTCGCCGACCGTGACGATTATGTCATTGCCGTCCGTCGCCTTTGAGTAGGTGTCTGTGCCGTCGCCGATTTGAAGCGTTGAATCTGCGCGGAAGCCTTGAATCAAATCGTCGCCTTCGCCGGTGCTGTAGGCAAATAAAACGTTCGCGGCAGTATTTTTAATCGAATCGTTGCCCGCACCGCCGTTGATTGTGGCTTGCGAACTTGCATTGCTGATTGAGTCGTTGCCGTCGCCTGCATCGATTGAAATGCCCGAACTCGTTTTTGCCGAGAGAATATAATCGTTACCCGCGCCGCCGTCGATTGAAACGTTTTCGCCTTCGTAGTTGTAAATTTTATCCTTGCCGTCGCCGCCGTTCAGCACGACGTTGGAGCCGGAATATTTTCTTAAGATGTCATTATCCGCGCCGCCTTCAATCGAAACGTCATCGCCGCGGCGGAAGATTGTATCCTTGCCCATGCCGCCCGCGATTGAGATATTTTCGCCGTAGTCGTTGTTGATTGAGTCGTCGCCTGTGCCGCCGTCGATTGAAACGTCCGAAGCCCAATTTTCGATTGTGTCGTTGCCCGCGCCGCCGAAGAGTGCAGATTCGTCGCCGCCGTTTAAAATTTTATCGTTGCCGTAGCCTGCGTCGATTGAAACTTCCACGCCCCAGTTTTCAATACTGTCATTGCCGCCGAGTGCGTTGATTGTCACGCCGTCAAAGTAGTTTTCAAAAGTTTCGCTCTGATTCGAGCCTTCGTTGATATCGTTGCCCGAAATGTTGAGCGTCGAGAGGCTTGCCGCGTCTTTGAGCGTGATTGTGCCGTCGTCAACCATGACAATCACATCGTTGCCGCTTTTGCGCACACCGTATTTGCCTGTGCCGTAGCCGATTCGCAGGGTATCGTCTTCGCTGAAGTCCGTGATAACGTCTTTGCCATCGCCGCTGTAGTAGATGAACAAGTCCGCCCCTTCGCCGCCGCTTAACGTGTCATTGCCAAAGCCGCCGTCGAGGTAGTCGTTACCGCCCTGACCGTAGAGTTTATCGTTGCCTGAGCTGCCTTCTAAGGAATCGTCACCTTCGCCGCCGTAAAGCGTATCGTCGCCCGCCTTGCCGTAAAGAGTGTCTCTGCCGCTACCGCCGACGATTGAATTGTCCAATGCGTTGCCCGAAATCCTAATCCCCGTCGTTCGTGCCGAGGCGTCAGCTGTTTTTATAGTCGATTTGAGCGTCGTCTTAGCCGCCGAGCTGTCGTCGTAAGTCGCAACGTCTGAAGAAATTTTGCACGTCGAGAGGCTTGCCGCGCCCGTCAGAGTAATTTTCCCGTCGCCGACCGTGACGATGACATCCGAGCCGCTTTCCGTCGAGGAATAGCCGCCCGATATGCTCAGCGTCGAGTTGCTTTTGAAGCCGCTGATAACGTCGTTTCCGTCGCCCGCCGCGTACAGGAACAGGACATTCGCGCCCGTGTTGGTGATTGAGTCGTTGCCGTCGCCGCCGTCGATTGTGACTGAATCGCCGCCGTTGCTGTAGAGATAATCGTTGCCGTCGCCGCCGTTAATCGTTATGCGGTTGCCGCTTGCGTAGATGGTATCGTTGCCTTCGCCGCCGTCGATTGAGGCATAGGAGCCGCTATTGGTGATTGAATCGTTGCCCGCGCCGCCGTCGATTGTGACGTTGTTGCCGCCGTAGTTGGTGATTGAATCGTTGCCCGCGCCGCCATCTATCGTCATGTTGTCGAAAACGTTTTCGATTGAATCGTTGCCGTCGGTGCCGCGCAGGTTAAAAATTTCTTCCGCCGTACCGATTTTTAGTGCCGACAAGCTTGCCGCACCCTTGAGCGTGATTTTGCCGTCGCCGACCGTGACGATAACATCCGAGCCGCTGATTTGCGTGGAGTAAGTATCGGCGGCAATAAGGAGCATTGACGTTTCATCGAACCCGTCTATGGTATCGTTTCCGTCGCCCGCCGCGTACAGGAACAGGACATTCGCGCCCGTGTTGGTGATTGAGTCGTTGCCGTCGCCGCTGTCGATTGTGACTTCGTCGCCGTAGTTGCGAATGGAATCATTGCCGTCGCCGCCGTCGATTGTGGCGTGGTCGCCACCAATATGATAGTATTCGTCGCCGTATTCGTCGTACGTAAGGTAACCATTTTTAATGTCGTCGTCGTCTTCCGTCCCCGTGACAAAGGCGTGGTACTTTTCGTTGTAAATCTCTGCCATAAAAATCCGCTCCTTCCGTGTCTTTTAAAAAACATTCCTTTGAACTTCGTCGTCATTGTACAACCAGGTGGGGGGGGGGGCATAGCAATAGTTTTGAAAAATTTTATTCAAGCTTAACAAACTTGCGGTCGCGTCGAAATGTGAATGCTGTGCATTGCTAAAATTTTTTCACAAGTTCAAAGGCGTTTCTAATGGTGATACCTTAGACTTTACACGAAAAAATTTTTTGGGAGGTCAAGGAGATGTTGAGGAGCTTTAAAATTCTGGGCGTGTTGCTTGCGATAATCATGTTCGCGGTAAGCGGCAGGGCAGACGCGGCAACCGACTGGAATACAAACAAAATTCAAGTGACGGGTATGGGCGTCCCGAATCCGCGCATGGCAACGACGCCCGCTCACGCCGCTATGATGGCACGCAGAGCAGCTATCGCCGATGCCTATCGCCAACTGGCCGAGGCCGTCAACGGCGTGCAAGTCGATTCCGAAACGACCGTCGAACAAATGATGCTTACCAGCGATGTTGTTCGCACGAAAATCACTGCGACCATACACGGCGCGCAGATTGTTTCCGAGGGCGAACTTGCGGGCGGCGGCTATTCCGTCACGATGGAGCTGGCACTTTTCGGAGCAAACAACAGCATTGCCGAAACCGTCTTGGAGCGTCCCGCTTACGTTGAGCCCTTCCCTGCGCCTGCCCCCGATTATCGCCCGCCCGCGCCGCCGCCTACCGCTCAATCTTCGCGCGGCTACACCGGTCTCGTTATCGACTGCAGGAGCGTCGGGCAAATCAATTTCGTCATGAGCCCCGTCATTAAAAATTCTAACGGTCAAAAAATTTACGGCCACAAAAATCTTGACTACGACAGAGTTATCGTCGAAGGCATGGCAAGCTACGTGCAGGATATGAGTCAAGCTTCCCGCGCAGGTTCCCATCCGCTCGTCGTCAAGGCCGTTCGTTTGGACGACCTCAACGCCAACCCCGTTGTCAGCATGGACGACGCCGACTTAATCCTTTACGAAAATTCTCAATCGCACTTCCTTGACAATATAGCCGTCGTCTTCCTCTATTAAAAAGCCAATGAGTTAAATCCTTTCCGCCGCCCCGGGCGGATTTTTTTTAGTAAAGCGATAACGTTCTGCTCTAAAAATATTTTTCAAGCCATACCGATTTTAATTTCTTTATGGTATCATTTGAATCATAATTTTTCTGTACTTAATGTAAGGAAGTGATTTTATGGCTAAGCAAATCGTATTCGAAAAGGATGCTTTTGTTGGCAAAGTTCGCTCCGACGTAATTACTCTTGAGTCCGGAGTCGAAAAGTACTTGGCTGACATTATGCAAAAAGAGGCTAAATCAAAAGTCGATGACAGCTTCAAGAATACTCTGGCGAAATTCAAAGCGAGCATAGATGTTTACAGCACAACTATCAGTACAACCTCTACTAAAGTTTCATTTCCCGAAGAGGTTTACAAAGTTCTTTTGGCGAAACATGTCGCCGAGTACAAACCGCCGGAAATAAAAATTGAACCCGCCTTGATAACGGAAATGCAAAATTACATCGCCGATATTCTGGGCTCGGATAACGAAACCGTCACGACGGCGGACGGGGTCTATAAGGTGTCCGCTCAATTCGCTAAATCAGGGCTATCGACTGTCACGGACGCTAACGGAAGGCTGTACACTCTCACTTGGAAACCCGACAATGACTACGGTGCGAAAAAATCACTCTACTCGCTCCTCAACAACTTGAAGACGTGGGGACAAAACCTCCCGACTTATCTTTTCGAGCAGCTAAAAACTCCCTCTATCGAAACGCTTTTTAGTAGTTGGTCAAAGGCTCTTATCACGTGCAAGGTTGCTGATGTTAGTTCATTTTATAATACTCTTAAGAAGTTTGCTAAATCTTACGTGACAGAAGAAAATGTTTCGGAATGGACAGGTACTTACGCTTCAAAATGGCTCAACGACTTGACGAAGAAACTCTTCCCCAATACCAACAAAGAAATAGCTACTCTCCAAGAAAAATATAAAAAGCTTGACGACCTCTCAAAAGACGGCGTTCTTCTGAAAGACTACAAAGCCGACCCGGACAGTACAGCCGACGCCATAAAGAACACCGTAACCGGCTTGACGAGCTACAAAAAATTCATTGCGGCTTACAACGACTTGCAAACGGCAATGGGTCAAAGTACAAGCAATTTCGATTCGATTATCCCCGATTATATCGGCTACAAAATTTCAAACGTGGTAAGCAACCCCTTCAGCGAAGATAACGCTACGATAACCTGCGCGGACGGCAACAACAACATTGAAGTCAGCGGCTCAAATGTAAGCGTCGACACGGGACGCGGCAACGATACCATTCAAAGCGGCTCTTATTCCGAGTCTAATTCCAAAGTAAAGATACATGCAGGCGACGGAGACGATGAAATTTACAATTACAGCTCCGACTCGACACTCGACGGCGGCGCGGGCGAAGATTTCATCCGCAGCGACAGCAAAGGAACTAACGTATCGATAAGCGGCGGCGACGGCTTCGACACCATTGACAGTCACGGAAACCACAACATAATCGACGGCGGCGCGGGTAACGATTCAATAAGCAACTACGGCGACAACGTGACGATTAGCGGCGACGGCGGCGCAGATACCATTCGCAGCTACGGGTCTGACAGTTCCGTATTCGGCGGAGCAGGCGATGACGAGCTTCTTGTTATGAGCAGTTACGTTGACGGCGGCACGGGCTCAGATACCATTTCAATTCAAGGCTCGTATGTGACGGCTTACGGCGGCGGTTCGTTCGATTATCTTCCGACAAAAGATGTCTTCAATATCGCTTCGGGCGCAAGCAACGTTTATATCAACGATTTTGAATTCGGCGACGTGCTCAACCTTCCCGCCGGCAACTACACGGCGCGGATAGAATTCGGCTCGACCGCCATAAGGAACAGTAGCGGCAAGCTGATTGTTTGGCTGAAAAACTTCACCGACCGATTGGAGAATTTCACTTACGACGAGAACGGAAAGCAAACCTCCGACGGCGACGACTCCATTAAAAACGATGTCTCCAATATAAAAATCGACCTCGGCGCGGGCAACGATTATGCTTACAACAGCGGCGATAACGTCACAATCGACAGCGGCGCAGGTAACGATTCTGTTTACAATTACTACGGAGACAGCGTAATAATCGACTCAGGTACTGGTAATGATACAATTTACAATTACAAAAGCGATTATGTTTCAATAAACAGTGGCGACGGTAATGACTCAATTTACAATTATGATAGATATTATTCAACTATTATTGGCGGCGCAGGTAACGATACCATTAAAAACAAATATGGCTCCAGTCTTACAATCAACGGAGGAACTGATGACGATTATATTTTGAACAACGATGATTTTGACATTCGGTATTTTTACGGCTCAAACGTTTCAATAAATGGTGGCAACGGCAACGACACTATTGAAAGTAACTATGGCGACAATGTAACAATCGACGGTGGTGAAGGCAATGATTTAATTCAAAACATCGGAACTGATGGAACGGGGACAGTTAGCGGAAAACATGTATTTAGCTACAGTTACGGCAAAAATGTAACCATAAACGGCAATTCTGGTAACGATACACTTTTAAATGGCACCAGGAGAATTAAAGGTGGAAATAACGTTTTACTCAGCGGCGGATACGACAATGATTCTGTTTACAGTAACGGTGACAATGTAACAATCGACGGTGGTGAAGGTGACGATATCCTCGAAAACTCTGGATTCAACGTTACGATAAGTGGTAGTGCGGGCGATGATTACATTTACAACAGCGGCGATAATACAACATTTCTTTACGAGGCAGGCAACGGCAACGACACTATTGAAGGTTTCGGCGAAAATGATACACTTCAAATTGGTAATGGCACAACAACTTATTTTATAAAAACAGTAGTTGATGATATTATCCTAGATGTAGGTGCTGGCTCAATAATAATCAAAAATGGCGCGAAGAGTTCACAGCTAAATATTCGGGGAGTAAAAGACAGTTCTTCCCCCGACGAGAACTTTATCTTCGATTACGATACCGATGATACTATCAATAATAAAAATGATAAGGTAACCATTCAAGCTCTCGGAGGCAATAACCGTATCTACAATAATGGCAAGGATGTTTCAATCCATACAGGCGATAGAAACAATGACATTTCCAATAGTTCTCTAGCCTCTAATGTCACAATCACTGCTGGTGCTGGTAAGGATAATATAACTAACGGAGGCTCCCATGTGATAATTAACACCGGCGAAGGTGCTGATTACATTGACAATTATAGTAGCGGAATTAATGTCTCGATTATCAGCGGTTATGACAACGATTATATCGTCAATAGTGGCGACACCGTCACGATAGATGCGGGCGACGGTAATGACACCGTCAAAAATTATGGCGGCTTAAACGTTTCAATCAACACCAGCGAAGGCGATGATACTGTTGGTAATTCTGGCTCTTCAGTAACAATCAACACGGGTGACGGCAATGATTCCGTCTACAACGACTACGGCAGTTCGAACGTAACAATCAACATGGGCGCGGGCAACGATTCCGTCTACAACTACGGTTCAAATGTGATTATCGACGTCGGCACAGATAACGATTCTATTGTGAATGGCAAAAGTGGCTATCCGAATGTTTACGGCACATATGTAACTATTTATGGAGGCGCAGGTAATGATGAAATTACCTGTTACGGCTATTATTCATCAGTCGGCGCAGGTGCTGGTGAAGATTCAATCTGCAATGACGGCGCGTATTCTACAATTAACGCAGGTGCCGGTAACGATACTATTTACAACTGGAAGAACGACGTCAACATTGCTGGCGAACTAGGGAACGATTTTATTTACAGTAGCAATGAGAGGGTCTCAATTAACTGCGGTGCTGGCAGTGATTCTATCAGCCTAGGCTCTTCCAGTTATCACAATCTGATTGAATACCGCGCAGGCGACGGCGACGACACAATCATAGGCTTCAATAGCACGTCCACGCTAAGCATTTCGGGTAGCGAATATTCCACTCAACAAAGCGGCTCTGATATTATCGTCACGGTCGGCGAAGGGAAGATAACTTTAAGCGGCGCGGCAAACTTGTCGATACTAAACATAAAAGGCAAGGAGGAGATTACTTTGATTACGGAAGGCACGGAAAGCGGCGAAAGGCTCGAAAACAGCAACGACAATCAAACGATATTGGCGAAGGGCGGCGACGATACCGTCATGAATTGGGGCTCGAATGTCTCACTCGACGCGGACGGCGGCAACGATTCAATCTACAGCGACGGCTCGAATGTGACAATCACGGCGGGCACGGGCAACGACACCGTCAACAACTGGGGCGCGAATACGTCAATCTTCGGCGGCTCGGGCAATGACACCGTCCTCAACCAAGGCGCAAGTGTTTTGGTCGACACGGGCACCGATGACGGCTTCATTCAGAACACGGGCGCAAATGCTACGCTCACGGCGACGAACGGCAAAAATTTCTTCGCCAACAATGCCTCCTCCGTCACGATAGGCGGCGGCGAAGACAGCGACACCATTCACAACCAGGGCGCGCAAGTTTCGATTGATTCGGGCGCGGGCAACGATTCCATTCAAAATGCGGGCTCCGACGTCAAAATCGAAATGGCGGGCGGCAATGACGTTATCGAAAACTTTGCCTCCTCCGTCACGATAGGCGGCGGCGCGGGCGACGATACCATAGGCAACTGGACGGGCTCCGACAACGTCAGCATAGACGCGGGCGCGGGTAACGATTCAATCTACAACAACGGCGGCAATAACGTAACGCTCGGCGGCGGCGCGGGCGATGATGACATTAAAAATTTCTACACCAACGTCACGATAGACGGCGGCGACGATAACGACACCATTTACAACGATGCCGCGACGGTCTCAATCACGGGCGGCGAAGGCTCCGACTCAATATACAACGAAGGCACCGATGTCACCTTGGAAGGCGGCGGCGGCTCCGACACGATAACCAACAAGGCAACGGTCTACAAAGTCAGCAGCGGCGGAACGAAAACCGTCAGCCCCGATAACGTCAGCATCAACGGCGGCGACGGCGACGACAGCCTTATTAACACGGGCGGCGACAACGTAACCCTCGGCGGCGGGAAAAACGTCAGCATGACGGGCGGCAAAGGCAACGACACGCTCACGGGCAGCAGTCAAGCCGAAGTCTTCGTTTACGAGGCGGGCAACGACGTTATCACCAACTACAGCGGCGAAGATACCGTCAAAATCGCGGCGGGCTCAATCGATTCTGTCAGCGTCGACGACACCGATTTGATTTTCAAGATAGGCGACGGCTCTTTGACGCTCAAGAACATGCAAGACCGCTACATAACCGTCACGGACGCCGACGGCAACACGACAACGCAAACTTACGGCTCAACCGGCTATTCCGCGCAGGATGCGATTATAAATCTGGTCAACGCGTGGAATAAGACTTTCCTCAAGGACACCGCCAAGCTCGACGAGGCGATTAAGCTTTCGACGCCTTTCAACGGCGTGCAGGAGGTTATCGACCAAATGCTTGCCGATTGTCGGGCGGCGGGCGATGCCGATACTTTCCTGCGCAAATATTGCGGGATAATCAGAGACAACGCAGACACAGGCGCGATAACGGGTTGGGACGCAGGCGGCGCGTCAATCAAGACGGGTGATGACATTGTTGGCGAAACCCTCCCTGCGACGCAGGTGCCCGATTACACAAACACGACCTTCACCGCCCGCAACTTGACGATTAACATTGCTTCAAGCGGCAGCTCCCTTAACGCGACGGGCAAGAAAGTTTTGGACGGCATCTACAGCTGGTGGGCGAACGAGGCCGTAAGGTTGATTGAGGAAAGCTACAAGCTGTCTTTCAGCGACGGCGATTCGATTCGCGTCGAAATGGTGCCCTCCGCAAGCTACGCGGGCAACACAAGCTCAACGGGCGTCGTCAAGTTCAATCAGGGCAATGCCAAGTTCGACGGCGACGAAGACTACAACGGCAACGGCATGGACAAGACGGCTGCTCACGAATTCACTCACGTGGCGCAATACAAGCTTATGGGCGGCTCCTTCCCGCAATTCCTCATGGAAGGGCTTGCCGACTTGACGGCGGGCATTGACGACGGCTCGGATACCAAAAACGCTTGGCTTGAATCCTTGGGCGGCAGTGCCGACAGTTTGGCAAGCTATCTCGACCTCGACAACGACGGCACGGGCAGCACGCCCTACTATGTGGCGGGCTACATGTTCTATCGCTATCTCGCTCGGCAAGCCGCTCTCAACTACGACGCCGCGCAGAATTACGCCTTCAAGGACGGCTCGGCGATAAGTGGCACGGACGGCGACGACCTTTTGACGGGCAGCAGCTCCAACGTCTCAATCAGCGGCGGCAACGGCAACGACACTGTCACGGCTTACGGCGACGGCATGAAGGTTCAGGGCGACGCGGGCGACGATACCATTTACAACAGCGGCAACAATGTCGTGTTCGGCTACGCGGACGGCGACGGCAACGATTCAATTGTCGGCTTCAATGACACGTCGACACTTCAAATCGCGGCTGACGACTTCAGCACGTCGAAGAGCGGCAACGACGTTATCGTCACTGTCGGCGACGGCAAGATAACCCTGCGCGGCGCGGCAAGCTTGAACACTGTCAACATTGTCAAAAAGGAGGAGACAGATTTGATTATCAAAGGAACGGAAGGCGCGGACAATATCCGTAACACGCTCGACGGCGCGACCATTCAAGCCCTCGGCGGTAACGATTCAATTAACAACTTCGGCTCAAGCGTCTCAATCGACGGCGGCACAGGCGCGGACATCATCACCAACGACCAAGGCAACAACGTTACAATCAACAGCGGTGCGGGCGCAGATTTCGTTTCCAACGCCGGCGCGACCAACGTTTTAATCAACACGGGCGACGATTCCGACACCATTCGCAGTGGAAGCGACAACGTTTCAATTTACGGCGGCGCAGGTGCAGACGTTATCTCCAATTGTTACGGCGCGAAAAATTTAATCGACGGCGGCGCGGGCAACGACAACATTTATAGCGACGGCGACGACGCGACGATTATCGGCGGCACGGGCAACGATACCTTCACCCTGCACAGAAATGCTTTGATTCAATACGCTGACGGCGACGGCAACGATATTGTCTACTTCGGCGCCAACGCAGATTCAACGCTGCAAATCGGTGACGGCACAGGCACCTACTCAAGCGTGGCAAGCGGCGATGACATTATCGTCACGGTGGGCGAAGGGAAGATAACTTTAAGCGTCGGGGCAAGCTTGTCGACCGTCAACATTGCGGGCACGCCCGAAACAGCACTGACCGCGCTGAACGTAACCAACACCGCCAACGACACGCTGATAACGGGCACCGAACTCGACGACACGATAACCAACTACGGCGCGAACGTCACGATAGACAGCGGCGCGGGCAACGATTCCATTGGTAACAGCGGCAATAATGTGACAATCGAAGGCGGCGCAGGCAACGATTCTATCAGTAACTGGGGAGAATCGGTGACAATCAACGGCGGCGCAGGCAGCGATTCAATCTTCAGCAACGCCTCCCATGCAACACTTGCGGGCGGCACCGATGACGATTTAATCATCCTCGCCGAATACAGCCGCAACCATGATTTGATTCGTTACGCGGACGGCGACGGCAACGACACCATCCAAAACTTCAACGAAAACTCGACGCTGTCAATCGGCTCGGCTTATTCAAGCGTGGTAAGCGGCGACGATATTATTTTGACTGTCGGCGACGGGAAAATCACGCTCACGGGCACGGCAGGCTTGGACACGCTCAACATCGCGGGCACGGAAGCGGTTGCCTCCATTATCAACACCGACAGCGGCACGCTCGTCACGGGCACGGAGGATAGCGACACGATAGTCAACAGCGGCGCAAACGTCACGATAGATGCGCTGGCGGGCGACGACTACATTCACAACGACGTCGACGGCTTGAACGCTTCAATCAGCGGCGGCGACGGCAACGACAGCATTGTAAACTACAGCAACTTGAGCACGGTCAACGGCGGCGCGGGCGACGACTACATCAACGCGGGCGGCGGTCTCATTGAGTATGCGGCGGGCGACGGCAACGATACCGTCGTCGGCTACATGACGGAAGACGGCTTCATGGATTATAAGTTGCAAATCACGGGCTCGACTTACATTTCGGCGACAAGCGGCAATGACGTGGTTATCGGCGTCGGCGACGGTTCAATCACGCTCAAAGACGCGGCGGCGGCTACTCAATGGGGCGGCATCGACATTTACGGCACCTTGGCGGGCGTCGGCGTCAGCTTAAACAATTCCGTCGACAACACAACCATAGGCGGCACGATTTACGACGATACCATTGCCAACAGCGGCTCTTACGTCGTCATCAATGCCTTGAGCGGCACGGACTTCATAAGCAACAGCGAAGGGCACGTTGCCATCTTTACGGGCGACGACACAGACGTTATCAACAACGGCGCAAGCAACGTAACAATCGACGCGGGCGCAGGCAATGACGTTATCGGCACGGCGGGCGCGAACGTTTCAATCGACGGCGGAGACGGCAATAACTCTGTCGACAACGAATACGGCCACGACAGCACAATCAGCACGGGCGACGGCGACGATACAATCAACAACTACTTAAGCAACAACGTTTCAATCAGCGCGGGCGCGGGTGACGATTACATCAGCAACAGCGGCGAAGGTGCTTCAATCAACGCAGGCACGGGCAACGATTCAATCAGCAACAGCGGCGAAGGTGCTTCAATCAACGCAGGCACGGGCGACGATTCAATCAACAACTACTTAAGCAACAACGTTTCAATCAACGCGGGCGCAGGCAATGACTCGATAATCGACAACACGGGCTCCTCCGTCACGGTCGACATGGGCGCGGGTGACGATTACATTTTCAACACGGGCTCGAACGTCTCAATCGTCGGAAACGGCGATTCGGATTCTCTCTACAACGGCGGCACAAAATATCCGGGCGTCGGCTCCTACACTCTGCGCGGCGGCGACGGCGTCACGATGGCGGGCGGCGACGGCGACGACTTCATTTCCAACCTGCGCGGCGATTCCGTCAGCATGGACGGCGGCGCGGGCGACGATACAATCAGCAACAGCGGCAGCTACGTCACGATAACTGCGCTCGAAGGCAACAACTACATTTCCAGCGGCGGCGGCGCGAATGCGAAAGGCGGTAATAACACTTCCATAATCACGGGCGACGGCAACGACACCATTGACGTTGGCAATTACGCCGACAACGTGACGGTTGACGCGGGCAACGGCGACGATTACATCATCTCCGCGCAATACAACAACAGCGTCGAAGTTCATGCGGGTGCGGGCAACGATACAATCGGCGGGCTCTACTCGCATTACTCCACGCTCGACGGCGGCGACGGCGACGACTACATAAGCGACTATTCCGACAATAATTCACTCGCGGGCGGCGCGGGCAACGACACAATCAGCGTTTCAAGCGGCTCCGGCTTCGGCAACAACTTGACAATCAACGGCGGCACGGGCGACGATTCAATCAACGTGAACGGCTCCAACAATCTGATTCAGTATGCTGAAGGCGACGGCAACGACACTATCAGCGGCTTCAATGACACTTCGACGCTCTCAATCGGCGGCTCGGCTTATTCAAGCATGGCAAGCGGCGACGATTTGATTTTGACTGTCGGCAACGACTCAATCACGCTAAGCGACGCGGCAAGCTTGACGACCGTCAACATCTTAGGCACGCTAAGCGGCGACGACGCAACGACTACCACTTACGACAACAGCGACGCCTCGAAGGTCACGCTCGCCGCGAATATCGAAGTGGGCGACGCGACCGCTCGCACTAAGGCGATAAGGATAGTCGGCAATGCGTTGGATAATTCAATCCTCGGCGGTAGCGGCAAAGATACGCTTTACGGACAAGCGGGCGACGATTACCTTGCAGGCGGCGACAGTGCCGATAAACTCTACGGCAAGGACGGCAACGACACCCTTTGGGGCGGTGAAGGCAACGACACGCTTACTGGCAACGCCGGCGCGGATTTGTTTATTCACACGGCGGGCAAGGACGTTATCGCCGACTTCAAAGCGGAAGACACGCTTCAGCTCGGCGACGGGACGGACACCTACTCGACACGCATCAGCGGCAACAATGTTATCGTGACGGTGGGCGACGGCAGAGTCACGCTCAAGGACGCGACTAAACTCTCGACGCTCAACATCCTCGGCGCGGAACAGGCTCCTACGACGACTTACACCGACAGCGACGCTTCAAAGGTTACACTCGGCTCAAGCATAGAGATAGGCGACGCGACCGCTCGCACTAAGGCGATAAGGATAGTCGGCAATGCGTTGGATA
>CAMJMR010000035.1 GCA_946407095.1 uncultured Selenomonadales bacterium
AATTACGCCACTGACAGCCCGTTTTCACCAGATACAACACCGCATTGACCAATTCGCGCTTATCCCATTTGCGTTTTCGCATGTTGACGAACAAAGGCGCAATAACTTCCCATTGCTCGTCCGTTAAGTCTGTTTCGTATTTTTTTCTCATAGTACATTTACTATATCACTTTTTACCATTTATGAACACCTGTTCTAAGGTCTGTAGGAAATTTTGATTTGGCGGCTTGGATTCGCATTGCAGAGGAACAGCAAGGGCAGTCCGTTGCATTTTGTGTACTTATCCCTTCGCGCTTGTCCCTTGCCGCGTATTATGCTAAATTGTGCGCGGCTTTATAGCACTTCATAATAAGGAGCGAATTTTATGGCAGACTTGCTGTACACAATCAAAGCGAACACGCCCAAAGACGAAGTCATTCGGCAACTGCGCGAGCACCCCGAAATTAAATTCGTGTCGCTGGTCGGCATAGACTTGGCGGGCAACGACACCGACGAAAAAATTCCCGTGCGCCTGTTCATAAAGGACATCGACGACTTCTACGCCGGCCGCGCAGTCCAGACTGACGGCTCAAGCGTCGTGTTGCCGGGCATCGCCACACTAAACAACGCTAAGGTCGATATGCCCGTTGACCCGTCGGTGAATTGGTTCGTCGACTACAACTTTGAAAACTACGACAACGAGACCAATCGCCCCGTCGGCACGCTTAGAATCCCCGGCTTTTTGATTCACGAGGGCAAACGTGTCGACAGCCGCGCCGTGCTGACCGATACGCTGATTCACGTCAAGCGCGAGCTGATTAACCTTTTCCGCAAGCACCCCGCCATTGACGGCTTAAGCGTGAGCGGTTCGGAGGTCGTCGATATCGTCTTCACGTCGGCAACCGAGCTTGAATTTTGGGTGAAGACGCCGCTTGAAGAGGCATCGGTCGAGGAAATGAGCGCGTCGCAAGTCATGCAGGAACAGTATTGGGAACGGACGCACGGCGCGGTTCGTTGCGCGCTGGAACAGTCGATAGTCGAGCTGGACAAGTACGGCTTCAACGTCGAAATGGGTCACAAGGAAGTCGGCGGGCTCAAGGCTCAAATCGACGAGTCGGGGCACTTGACGCACGTCTGCGAGCAACTGGAAATCGATTGGCGATTCGCCGACGCGGTGCAGGCCGCCGATAACGAAATCGTCGTTCGGACGGTCGTCAAGGAAATTTTCCGAGCAAACGGCTTGGAAGTCACCTTCAAGGCGAAACCCATGATTGGACTTGCAGGCAACGGCGAACACACCCACATCGGGCTTGCGGCGAAGACGGCGGATGGCAAATTGCACAATCTTTTCGCCGCGCAGAATCCCGCCGAAGATTATATGAGCGCAGTCGGCTACGGCGCGCTGATGGGCTTGCTGAAGTTCTACGAGGTGATTAATCCCTTCGTGAGCGCGACGAACGATTCGCTTAACCGCCTTAAGCCCGGCTTCGAGGCACCCGTCTGTATCGTGACATCTCTTGGACACACGCCGCAAATCCCCAGCCGCAACCGCACGATTTTGGTCAGTTTGATTCGAGACTTGCAAAACCCCATGGCGACGCGCTTTGAGCTGCGCAGTTGCAATCCCTACACGAACATCTACTTGGTGTTGGCGGCGTCGTATACGGCCATCCTTGACGGCGTGAAGGCGGCGATAACGCACAAGACATCCGAGCTTTTGGCGGAGCTGTCGAAGGACGCGGGGCAAGCGGGCTTCTACTTGGAGACCGAGCGCGCCTATCGCACGGAGCAAGACGTTTTCGAGGACTTCACCGAGGAGGAACGCAATCGACTGTTCGGCAAGCCGCCCGCCACGGTTTGGGAGAACATGGAGGCTTTGAGCAAATATCCCGACAAGGTCGCGGTCATATCGAGCGGCGGGGCATTGCAGGAACGAATTATCAACGCCTTCCGCGAGGGAGCCTTGTTGCGCTGGAAGACCGAATTAATTTCGCGTATCCTGCCCGAATTGCGCGAGGTCGTCCGCAAGGCAAAGAAAATCGACGCCGACTTCGTGACGGACTTGGACGCTTACAACTGGAACAAAATTTTCCTGCTTCGGGCGGCGTTGGCGAAAGATTCGATTGACGAGAAGTCATTGTTCACGCAACTGATAACCGCCTTGAACGCGGGCGAATACGAGCGGGCATCGAGCTTGCAGGTCGAGATTTACGCGAAGATTGCGGAGCTTAAAGCCCTCTACGATGCCTACGAAAAAAATATCATTTAGCATGCGGTGCGTAGTTTTTGGGGCGCGCATGGACGCGCGCCCGCCGCAACAGAAAGCCGGACGCTTTCTTTGCGGCACAAGTGGCTGACTGGGACGCGGGCACTTCGGCGGTGGTCGGCTGCCGCCCCTGCGAGGCGAGTTTCTTTGCTACTTTCTTTGCTCGGTCAAAGAAAGTAGATGCTAACCATTAAAGCCGTTGAGCCGCTTATGAAAAAAAATTTTAGGGGGAAAAGCTTTGACTAACGACGTAATGATAATCAACGCCTTCGTGCTGTATATCGGCGTAATGATGGGCATTGGCGTCTACTACTACCGACAGACGAAGAACATGAGCGATTATTTCCTTGGCAACCGCAAGCTGGGCGCGTGGGTCACGTCGCTTAGTGCCGAGGCGTCCGATATGAGCGGCTGGATGCTTATGGGCGTGCCCGGCTTCGCTTACCTTGCGGGTTTGAACTCTGCCTGGATAGCAATCGGCATTTCTATAGGGACTTGGGCTAACTGGTACTTCGTGGCGGCGCGCCTCCGTCAATACACCGAGCTGGCGGGCAATGCCTTGACTCTGCCCGAATTCCTGCAGAATCGCTATCACGACACAAGCAATTTGCTCCGCATCGTCCCCGCGATTTTCATTCTGATATTTTTTATCCTGTACACGTCGAGCGGTTTCGTGGCGGCGGGCAAGCTCTTCGAGACGGTCTTCGGTATGCCCTTCCAATACGCAATCGTCTTGGGCGCGGGCTCCGTCGTCTTTTACACGCTGATTGGCGGCTTCCTTGCCGTGAGCCGAACGGACTTTATCCAGGGCGTGATGATGTTCTTCGCGATACTGATTGTCCCGACCTGCGCGGCTATGAGCATGGGCGGCTTCGGCGAAACGGTGACGGCTATCGCTGCTTACAAAGAATCGATGTTCCAACCGCTGACGAAACCCGACGGCTCGTCAATGGGCGTTATCGAATTGGTATCTCTGTTGGCGTGGGGCATCGGCTACTTCGGACAGCCGCACATCCTGGTAAGATTTATGGCAATCAAGTCGACGAAGGAACTGCCGCAAGCAACGCGCATTGCAATGACGTGGGTCATCTTGAGCTTGGCGGCGGCGGTGGCAATCGGCATGGTGGGCACGGTCTACTTGACGACGCCGCTTGAGGGCACGAACGCCGAGACGGTCTTCCTGCTCATGACGAATCAGCTTTTCCCGCCGATAGTCGCGGGCATTTTGCTTAGCGCGGTCTTGGCGGCCATCATGTCGACGGCTTCGTCCCAATTGCTGGTCGCGGCGTCGGCCTTCGCGCAAGACTTCTACAAGACGCTGCTTCGCACGGACGCCAATCAAACGGAGCTTGTTTGGATATCGCGGGCGTCGGTCTTGGTCATCGCGTCGATAGCGGTATTCCTCGGCTTCAACCCCGACAGCTTTATCCTTGACATGGTCGCCTACGCATGGGCGGGCTTCGGAGCGGCATTCGGCCCCGCGTTGCTGATGAGTCTGTTTTGGCGGCGCACGACACGGCGCGGCGTTATCGCGGGCATAATCGTCGGCGGCGTCACGGTTTTGGTTTGGAAACAGTTTGAGCTGTTCGGGCTTTACGAGATTGTTCCGGGCTTCGTCTTCGCGCTGATTGCGATTTACGTCGTGAGTCTGTTCGACGACGAGCCGAGCCCCGATATCGTCAAGACGTTCGACAAGGTCGGCGAAAGCAACATTTAACAAAAAATTTTTCCCCTCCGCAAGCCGCGCAGGGGATTTTTTTACGCTTTAGCAAAAAAATTTTTCTGCCGAAATAATAATCGAGGAGGTGTCATGATGAAAAAAATTTTAATCGCCGCGATGATTTTGCTGTGCTTGACCTGCGCGGGCTGCTTCCAAGCGAAAGTCGACATGATAATCACCGACGACGGCGCGGTTTTCGAGCATTGCAAATTCACGGGCAACGCCTTCGTGATTCGGCAGATTGAGGATTGGAAGGCGCAAAACGAGCAGTACTATCCCGACTTGCGAGCCAAGCCCGTTGTGGAGGGCGACATGCGCGGCTACGAATTCGATTTGAGCTACCCCGATATCGAGAGCTACGCGAAGTCCGACGGCGACTTGCACAAGGCGCACGCGGGCAGGAACAAAGGCATATCGCGCCGCAAAGGCTGGTTCTTCGACACATACGATTTCGATTTTTACTTCACGACTCCGCCCGCAAAGCTGCCGCCCGAAGCCGAATATTTCACGCAAGCGGCGTTCAAAGGCGTGGCCTACGACGTGACGATTCAACTGCCCTACTCCGCCGACAGCCACAACGCCGACCGCTCCGACGTGGCGAACAAATATTTGTCGTGGGATTTGGCACCCGTGCTGATTCACGGCGGCGAGCGATTCATGAACGTTCGATTCAAACTTTGGCACGAGGAAAAAATCTTGTTGACGGCGGCGATTGAGCTGTTGCTTTTGGCGGCGACGATTTTTTTCTTCGCGAAGGCGCGCAACGAGGAACTTGAGACGGTCGGAAAAGATTTGCGATTCAAGCGCAACGTGTTCGCGGGCTTGTTCGCGGCATTGGCGATAGTTTCGGCGTACATGATTTTTGCGCCCGTGACGTTCACCGCCGCCGATATAATCCGTTGACGCCGCCTCAACACTTGTCCCTTGAAAGGAGGAAACCTTATGGCAAACGACTACGATTTTGCGGCAAGCTTAATGCGCATTCTGTCCGAGAAATACCCGACGAAAGAATCAATCTACGAAAAGCTGATTTACTTGCAATCGCGCCTGTCCCTGCCCAAAGGCACCGAACACTTCATGAGCGACTTGCACGGCGAGTACGATTTGTTTCTGCACATAATCAACAACTGCAGCGGCGTCATTCGCGAGAAGGTTGACTACATCTTCGGCGACCTTTTGGGCGAGGAGGAAATTGCCGAGTTCTGCACGCTGATTTACTACCCGAAAGAAAAAATCGCGCAAGTCAAATCGCATGGACGCGCCACGCCCGTTTGGTATCGGAAAAATCTTGCGCGGCTGGTTAAGCTTGCAAAGTTCATGAGCTTCAAATATCCGTCGTTCAAAATGCGCGAGCTTATCCCCAACAGCTACGAGACCGTCATCTTGGAGCTGCTGAACACGCACCCCGAATCCGACGAGGCGCAGAAGATTTACTACGAAAAACTTTTGAGTTCAATCGTCGAGATAAACAGCGGCGAGGATTTCATTCACGCGTTCGCCGCGCTGATTAAACGGCTTGCGATTCACCGCCTGCACTTGGTCGGCGATTTCTTCGACAGAGGAGACCGCCCCGACGCGATTTTGAATTTGCTGATGAATTATCCCGAAGAAGTCGACATTCAATGGGGCAACCACGATGTCGTTTGGATGGGCGCGGCGTTGGGCAGCGAGGTTTGTATCGCGGCGGTCGTGAGGAATTCTTTGCACTACAACAACACCGACGTCTTGGAGCGCGGCTACGGGATAAGCTTGCGCCCGCTGACGATTTTCGCCGCCAATCTCTACCCGAATGAAAATCCCATTCGCGCCGCCGATTTGGCGAGCTTGATGATGATGTTCAAGCTGGAAGGGCAACTGATTCGCCGCAACCCCGATTTCAAAATGGACAGCCGCCTCCTGCTTGACAAAATCAATTTCGACGACGGCACAATCAATATCGGCGGGCAAAGCTACAAACTCAACGGCACCTTCCCGACGATTAATCGCGCCGAGCCCTACGCCCTGACCGACGACGAATACGAAATTATTTCGGGCTTGCGAGAAAATTTCTTGGCGAGCGTCAACCTTCAAGCGCACGTCGATTTTCTGTACAAAAAAGGCACCGCCTACACGCGCCACAACGGGACATTGCTTTTCCACGCGAATGTTCCCTTGGAGGAGGACGGCACCTTTAAGCGAATCACTTTCGAGGGCGAAACTTACAGCGGCAAGGCTTACTTTGATTACGTCGATCGCCGAGCCCGCCGCGCCTACTTCGACAGGAATTTGGAGGATTTGGACTTCATGTACTTCCTTTGGTGCGGCTTACTGTCGCCGATTGCCGGCAGAGAGTTTCGGACGTTCGAGCGGGCATTTATCGACGACAAAGACATTCAGCGCGAGCCTTGCGACCCGTATTACACGCTGATTGACGACGTGAAGATTTGCGACGCGATTTTGACGGAATTCGGGCTTGACGCGCAGAGCGGGCACATCGTCAACGGTCACGTCCCCGTCCGCGTGCGCAAAGGCGAAAGTCCGATAAAGGCGGGCGGCAAGGCTGTGATTATCGACGGCGGCTTCAGCACGCCCTATCACGAGAAGACCGGCATATCGGGCTACACGCTCATTTCCAATTCGCGCGGCTTCAGACTTTTGCGCCACCAAAAGATTGCCGACGTGAAACTTGCGCTTGCCGAGAACAAAGACATTGAGTCGACGGCCGAGACGGTTGAAATTTTATCGCGGCACATGACGGTTGGCGATACCGACCACGGGCAAGGCATTCGAGACGAGATTATCGGCTTGCATAAGCTGTTGCTTGCCTACCAAAGCGGCACCATTCAGCCGAAAAGTTGAGCCGTTATCAAGTTTTGGTAACGTAATCTTTTCCCCACGTAGGCAACTCCATAAAATGAATCGTCGTGTCGTCCTTCCAAGTGCCGTCGTCCTGCTTTTCCGAATGAACGTAACCGAAGGCGCGCCGATAAATTTTTTCTCCGAAAGCCCCCTTGTCAATCGTTGCGCGGCTCATGAAATAAACGCCGTCATACGACGGATAAAAGCCTGTATTAAAACGTACGGCTTTAATTTCGCTTTTGTCTTCAGGGTACAGATAAATTTTCCCGCGCTCGCCCCACACCTCGATGGTTATGTTGTCGTCGGAACCGGTGACGTGAATGGGGATTTGTTTCTTGCTAACCACCCAAGGACCGTCGGAAACGGGCAAAAAATTGGGATTTTGGCGAACGAAATCGGCCGCCTCGACGATGCCGCTTTCCGCCGCAAGTTGAAGGGCTTGTTCGGTCTCGAAGTTGACGACTTCGCGGGCATGATTCGCCTCCGCCTCCTGAATGCTCCGAACAATCAGCGCGATAACTAAAATCAAACACAGCGCGAAAATCGTTGCGAATCCCTTTTGCCGCATTGAGTTCGCCTCACTCTACAGAAAAACTTTTATCATCACAGCCCGGCACGTATACTGCCGTGCTGATTTTTATTTTGTGGTGGCTGACTTCGCTTTGCATTTCCAACGTGACGCGCAGGACGTTATCGGCAAGCTGTTGGAATTTGAACTCGGTGACACGCGTCTCGCCGAAATAATTATCGCCCGTTATCGGGTTGCTCGCGTCTTCCGACGCCTGCCGCTTGTAGTTAATCTTTGAGCCCGCCTCGCCGACCGTCCCCGCCACAAGGTAAACGCGATTCTCGTCCTTGTCCGCGATAACGTCGCCGTGCGCCGTGCCGCCTCCGGTTTGAATCTCGTTAATCGTGCCGTATGTGAAAGAAAGCGTCCGTAAATCGTTTACCGCCTCGACACTTTTGGCGGCGCGGGCGTCGTAAATCAGGCGCGATAGGACGTCGTGCACTTCCTCCTCCAAAACGTAATCGGCAAGCTGAATCTTCCCAAGGTAAAAAATTTTTATGCCGACCGTCGCCAGGCCGTAAAGCAGCAAAATTAAAAGCGGCAAGGCTATCGCGAACTCTGCGAACACGAAGCCGCCGCTATTCGGTTTGATTCGGAACAAACACAATCGTCCTTTCCGCCGTAAGTTCAAAATCCTCGTCGCCTTCAATCGTCACCGTGACTTTGACTCTGCGCAAATTCCCTTCGGCGTCTACGTCCGTCGTGACTTTGAACGTTATCGGCTTGCCGGCATTCGTCGTCGTCAAGTCGTCGCTTTCGCCCTTGAAGGGACAGTTGCCCGTTTCAAGCTCGCCCTTCGCCGCCAAACTTTCAAGCACGGCCAATTGCTCGTTCGCCAAGTGAATCGCCGTCAGTCTCAACACCGATTGAGGATTGGTTAAGCGCGGCGCGGCGTTCATGAGAATCATTGCGGCGAAGGAGGTTATCAGCGTCAAAAGCACGACGTTGAGCAACATGAAGCCCCGCTCGTTGTTCAGTCTGTTCATTGCGGCCTAGTCCTGCTGCCGCGAAAACGTCCGACGGTATCGAAGACGAAATACAGCCGCTTGCCCAGCCGCGAAGTCAAAACCATATGCCCGTTCAAAGTTTTATCGGTTGACGATTGCGGCTTACCCATGTCGTTGAAGCTTATCCATTTGAAGTCCATGGCGGCGGGATACGAGAGCTTGAAGCCTTGCGGCAAAAAATATTGCTTGTAAATTTTTTCGGGGTTAGTTCTTTGCTCAAGTAGGTAATGCGTTTCTTTGATTTCAAAATTCAGCGGGAGGGTCTCGGCGTCGTCTTTGAAGTGGGTGTCTTTCATGAATGCCATCCTGTCGTAGGATTGAATGTGTCGCAGTTCGGTGTAAAGGCGTTTGGTTTCGCAGTCTAGGGAAACGCTGTCGAGGACGCGGGCGGCATTGGGCACGGCGCAACTTGCCAACACGGCGATAATCAAAAGCACGAGGACGACTTCAAGCGTGGCGAATCCCTTTTGCATGGCGTTCACCTGAAAAAAAATTTATCGAAGGGCGAAACGGGAACTTCTTCCTGCTCTTCGGAATAGACGCCGCGCGATTCGTCGCGAATGATTTTGCCGCCCTCAATAGCGATAACGCGCCGTTGCATTTGGTCGACGATAGTTTTGTCGTGCGTCGCCATAACAATCGTCGTACCCGCCGCGTTTATGCGCTGAAAGATGTCCATGATGTCCCAACTGGTTTCGGGGTCGAGATTGCCCGTCGGTTCGTCCGCGATGACGATTTTCGGGTCGTTGACAATCGCGCGGGCAATGGCAACGCGTTGTTGTTCGCCGCCTGAAAGTTGCGCGGGAAAACTTTTGAACTTGTCGCGCAAGCCGACGATATCAAGGACGGTGTTTACCGAGCGTTGCATAATCCTGCGCGGAGCCTCAATGACTTGCATGGCAAAGGCAACGTTTTCGTAGACGGTCTTGTCCTCAAGCAGGCGATAGTCTTGGAAGATGACGCCGAGGGCGCGCCGCAGATAGGGCACTTCCTTAGACTTTAGCTTTGTGACGTCCTTGCCGTTGACGACGACGCTGCCGGACGTGGCAACCTCCTCGTGCATGAGAAGTTTCATCAGCGTAGACTTGCCGCTGCCCGATGTCCCGACGATAAAAACGAATTCGCCGCGCTCAATGTCAAGGCTGACCTTGTCGAGCGCAACGACGCCGTTCGTCTTATAAATTTTCGTTACGTCTTTCAGATGAATCATTGTCTTTCCCCAACCGAGAATCTTTCAGCCCGCGCAGATATTTCAGCGTCGCAGGCGGCACAAGTTCCTTTATCCTGTCGAAGTCGCCGCGCTTAAGAGCCTCGCGGACGGAACTTGCGCTAATTGGTTCGCCGCCGATTTCCTTGCGCGGGATTTCGCGGAACTCCACGCCGTAGCGCGGCAGAATTTCTCGCATGGTCTCGTTGTATTGGCGGGTAACGTTATCTGTCGGCTCTTCGCCCGCGAAGCGAACGGTTATGCCCAAAGTCGGCGCAATTTCCCGTCCGAAAATCTCAACGTCCTCGCTCGAATCGACGACGGCGTCTTGAAGTTCCTCCTTGCTGAAGTAGCCTGAAAACGTCCGCTGCGAAATGATAAACTTGCCGCTGGGCAGGACTTCGACGTTCGCCAAATCCTTGACGCCCTGCTTGACCAATTCAATCCTGTCGGCGAAGGGGAAAATGCTTTTATCCTCCTCGACGACGAAAACGTAAAGCTTGACGACCTGCGCGGCTGCGTATTCGACAAGGGCGCGGTGGCCGAACGTGAAGGGGTTGCAATTCATGACGATAGCGCCAACGGGCAATTTTTTTTCGCGAAGGGTCTGCTTGTAAGCGTCCAGCTCTTCGCGAAGGTCTGCATAGGTGAAACTTTCCGAGCCGCCCTGTTCGTGTTGCGGCGGGATGCCGTAGCGGTGAAAGTAGGGCACAGGCGGCGCGGGATATTTGAATTCTATGTCGCGGAAGAAATTATTTTTCTTGAGGTAGTTGAAATATTTTTTCGCCAAAGCCTCGTAGCCGCGCTCGTTTACGTGGTTTCGCGTGCAGAAAATTTCCCGGTAGTCATAAGGCGGGTCGAAAGCGTCGCTTATGTCAAGCAGCGGGATAACGTCATTGTTTGAGCGCATCCTCCACACGTGGAAGAAAATTATATCGTCGGGTTCGGGATTGAGCGCGTTGAGGTTGTAAAACATATCCTGCGTCCGCTCGGAAAAAGCTTGCCCGTTATTCTCGACGAGGTAGGGCAAATTGTTTTCGTTGATTATTTTCTGGAGATAGCTTTCAATGGTCTTGTCGAAGGGGGCGTTCCTGCCGAAATAGTGACACGGGCCGAAGAAATAAATTTTATTGCGGTAGGTCGCGGGCTGGTAAGCGGTTTTGCGTTTGCCGTTTACGATTTGTTTCAGCGGGTTGTCGTCGTCAATAAGGGAGGTCGTGCCGTCGGGATTCAGTTTCGATTTGTCGGTCGTGATCAATTCGATAACTTCTTCGTTGGTGTAGCCCAGGTCGTCGAATGGCGTCTTTATTTCGTCGTCTTCGTCTTCGATTAGGGCGCGGCGAAGTTTTACTGCATTCCAAAGCTTTAAGCCGAATGCCGCGCCGCCTCTATAGCGTTCGATGCGCGGGAAGTTTGTCGTAAGAATCATTTTTACTTTCGGATGCCGTTGCAAGAAATTCAACAGGGGAATGTCAACATACGTCCGCTGAACAAAAAATTTTTCTAAGTCTACAAAGGGAATGATGTTGTCACTGCTTATGTCGGGCGTTTCTTTCGTGAGGAAAATGATTTTGTCGAAACGGTCGTTATTCATGGCCGAAGGTCCTTTGACGCGCAAAACTGTGCCTAAAATCCTTTCGCCGATAGAAATTACTTCGCCGTCGTCGTCACCGTCGACAAAACAAAAATGAGCCGTCAATCTCCTGTCGTATTGGAATTGCGCGTGAACTTCGCGCAAAAACCATTCGGAACTTTTATTGAGCACGAACAGCGGCCTTCTAATCCCCTTGTCGACGCAATATTGTGGAAAAGAGTAGCCCGCCGCAAAACAGTAGTGTAACCTGGAAAAATTTTCTTCGCCCATTAATTAACCCTCCTTCGCGCCGATTGTAACAAAGAATTTTTCTTTTAGCAATAAAAATAGCGGAAGCCCGAAGACTCCCGCCGAAAAAATTTTTGCCTCGCGATTGGTCAGCGTCGTTCGTACCCGCGCAGGTATTCAAGCGTAGTTTTCGGGACAAGTTCCTTTATCTTGTCGAAGTCGCCGCGCTTAAGAGCCTCGCGGACGACACTTGCGCTTATCGGCTCGCCGTCGAAAGTTTTGCGCGGAATTTCGCGAAACTCAACGCCGTAGCGCGGCAAAATTTCTCTCATCGTCTCGTTGTATTGGCGGGTAACGTTGTCGGTCGGCTCCTCGCCCGCGAAGCGAACGGTTATGCCCAAAGTCGGCGCAATTTCCCGCCCGAAAATTTCAACGTCCTCGCTCGAATCAACGACGGCGTCTTGAAGTTCCTCCTTGCTGAAGTAGCCGGAAAACGTCCGCTGCGAAATGATGAACTTGCCGCTTGGCAGGACTTCGACGTTCGCCAAATCCTTGACGCCCTGCTTGACCAATTCAATCCTGTCAGCGAAGGGGAAAATGCTTTTGTCCTCCTCCACGACGAAAATGTAAAGCTTGACGACCTGCGCGGTGGCATATTCGACAAGATAACGGTGGCCGAGCGTGAAGGGGTTGCAATTCATGACGATAGCACCGACGGGCAATTTTTTTTCGCGAAGGGTCTGCTTGTAAGCCTCCAGCTCCGCGTTTTGGAAAGACGCCGAGCCTCCGCGTTCGTATTGCGGCGGGATGCCGTAGCGGTGGAAATAGGGCGCGGGTGGCGCAGGATAGTTAAAGTCTTTGTCGCGGAAGAAATCGTTCGCCGTCAGGTAGTCGAAATATTTTTCCGCCAAAATTTTATAGCCGAGTTCGTTTATGTGCTTTTTGGTGCAAAAAATTTTTTTGAAGTCTTGCGGCGGGTCGAAGGCATCTTTGACGCTGAAAAACGGTATGGCGTCGTCCGTCGAGCGGACATTCCAAAAGTAGAAGAAAATTATATCGCCGGGCGCGGGCTTGAGGGCGTTGAGGTTGTGAAAAATATCTTGATAGCGCGCCGCGAAATCCTGGCCTTCGTTTTCGACGCGGTAGGGCAAGCCGTGTTCGTTGAGCATTTTCTGAAGGAAGCTTTCAATGGTCTTGTCGAAGGGCGCGTTCCTGCCGAAGTAGTGACACGGACCGAAGAAATAAATTTTGTTGCGATAAGTGTCGGGCTGGTAAGCGGTCATGCGTTTGCCGCCGCGAATTCGTTGCAGAGGATAATCGTCGTCGAGCAGGGAGGTCGTGCCGTCGAGATTTTTTTTGCCTTCTTGGCGTCGAGCAGTTCGATAATTTCTTTCCGCGTGTAGCCGAACTTGTCGAGCGGCGTTTTGACTTTGCCGGCCGTGTCTTCCAAAAGAATTTTCTGCAGTTGAGTAGCGGACTTGAGTTTTGAATCGAATTCGGCACCGCCCTTGTAGCGCGTGATTTTGTTCGGGAAGTCGCTCAAAATCAATTTGACTTTCGGATAGCGTTGCAGGAAGTTCAGCAGCGGAATATCGACATACGTCCGCGCGGTAAAGAATCTTTTCAGCTCATCGAGCGCAATAATTTTTTCGCCGTCGAAGGCGGGCTTTTCGGTCGTCAGGAAAATGATTTTGTCGAAGTCGTCCGACTTCATCTTGGAAAACTTTTTGATACGGACGGACGAGCCGAGGAAGGCGCCTTCCACGGAAAAATTGGTTTCGTCTTCGTCGCCGTCGATAAAGCAGAATTGCGCCGAAATCCTTTCGTCGTATTGGAACTGCGCGTAAATTTCTCTCAAAAACCATTCGGAGTTTTTATTGAGCACGAACAACGGCCGTTGAATCCCTTTGTCGACGCAAAACTGCGGCAAGGTGTAGCCCGCCGTGAAGCAGTAGCGCAATCTGGAAAAAGTCTCTTCGTTCATGAGTCAGCCCTCCTTCGCGCCGATTGTAGCAAGAAAAATTTTTCCGCGCAACAAAAAGCGGAAGCCCGAAGACTCCCGCCGAAAATTTCATTTCGTGACCGAATGTCGCCCGCGCAGATACAACAGCGTCGTTTCGGGGACAAGTTCCTTTATCCTGTCGAAGTCGCCCGCCTTAAGAGCCTCGCGGACGGCACTTGCGCTTATCGGCTCGCCGTCGAAAGTCTTGCGCGGAATTTCGCGGAACTCAACGCCGTAGCGCGGCAAAATTCTTTTCATCGTCTCGTTGTATTGGCGGGTGACGTTGTCGGTCGGCTCTTCGCCCGCGAAGCGAACGGTTATCCCCAAAGTCGGCGCAATTTCCCGCCCGAAAATCTCAACATCCTCGCTCGAATCGACGACGGCATCTTGAAGTTCAGCCTTGTTGAAGTAGCCGGAAAAAGTTTGTTGCGAAATGATGAACTTGCCGCTTGGCAGGACTTCGACGTTGGCCAAATCCTTGACGCCCTGCTTGACCAATTCAATCCTGTCGGCGAAGGGGAAAATGCTTTTGTCCTCCTCGACGACGAAAACGTAAAGCTTGACGACCTGCGCGGCGGCATATTCGACAAGGGCGCGGTGACCGAGCGTGAAGGGATTGCAATTCATGACGATAGCGCCGACGGGCAATTTTTTTTCGCGAAGGGTCTGCTTGTAAGCGTCCAGCTCCGCATTGACGAAAACTTTTGAGCCGCCCTGTTCGTATTGCGGCGGGATGCCGTAGCGGTGCGGAGGGGGGGGGGTAACGGGTAATCGAAATCTTTGTCGCGGAAGAAATTGTTCGCCGTCAGGAAGTTAAAATATTTTTCCGCCACGAGTTTATAGCCCAGCTCATTGACATGCCCTTTCACGCAAAAAATCTCTCGATAATCGTTCGGCGGGTCAAATGCATTGTTGACGTCAATGAACGGGAAAACACTGTTAGTAGCACGCAAATCAGCAATCCACGTTAAGATAATATCGCCCGGATTCGGACTAAGGTTATTGAGTGTATAAAAAATGTCTTGGTAGCGGTTAAAGTATCGTTGGCTCTCGTTTTCGACACGGTAAGGTAAATGATTGTCGTTGAGCATTTTCTGGAGATAGCTTGCAATAGTTTTGTCGAAGGGCGCATTTGCACCGTAATGATGACACGAACCGACGAAATAAATTTTGTTCCGATAAGTTTCAGGCTGATAAGCCGTCATGCGTCTGTTATTTTTAATTCGCGTCAAAGGACGTTCATCGTCCGCCATAACTGTTGCACCGTCTGGGGTCGTCTTTACGTCGGGAGCTTCCATGAGTTCAAGAACTTCTGCATTCGTGTAGCCGAACTTGTCGAGAGGAGTTTTAACGTTGCCGCTCTTATCCGCGCGAAGGATTTTTCTCATTTGTTCAAGCCCTTTAAGTTGTTCGTTAAATTTAGCTCCGTCTTTATATCGACCGATGGCAGCAGGGAAATTTGTAAGAATCAATTTCACTTTCGGATAGCGTTGCAAAAAATTCAACAAAGGTATTTCGCAATAAGCTTTCCGAATAAAAAATCGTTGCACTTCGTTGAGAGGAACAACTTTTTTGTTAATGTCTGCAGGCTTTTCCGTCGTTAGGAAAATAATTTTGTCGAAATCGTCGAAGTTCACAGCAGAAATATTTTGGATTCTGAGTGCGTCGATAAGTCCGCCATGCGCATTAAAATTTATCGCAGTTCTTTCAGCATCAAGAAAGCAAAAGTGCGCCTTCAAATTTTTATCGTAATGAAATTGAACGTAAATTTCCCAAAGGAAAAGTTCAAATTTTTTCTCCGACACGAACAGCGGCCTTTTTATTCCGTTGTCGACACAATATTGCGGAAAGGTATAGCCCGCCGTGAAACAATCGCGCAGTCTGGCGAAAATTTCCTCACCCATAAGCAAACCTCCAAAAAATTTTTTCGGCGCGAATTATAACAAAGGATTTTATCGCGCGCAATAAAAAAAGGAAGCCCGAAGACTCCCGCCGAAATTTTCATTTCGTGACCGAATGTCGCCCGCGAAGATACAGCAGCGTCGTTGCAGGCACAAGTTCCTTTATCCTGTCGAAGTCGCCGCGCTTAAGAGCCTCACGAACGGAACTTGCGCTAATCGGCTCGCCGTCGAAAGCTTTGCGCGGGATTTCGCGGAACTCTACGCCGTAGCGCGGCAAAATTTCTCGCATGGTTTCGTTGTATTGGCGGGTAACGTTGTCGGTCGGCTCCTCGCCCGCGAAGCGAACGGTTATGCCCAAAGTCGGCGCAATTTCCCGCCCGAATATTTCAACATCCTCGCTCGAATCGACGACAGCATCTTGAAGTTCAGCCTTGTTGAAGTAGCCGGAAAAAGTTTGTTGCGAAATGATAAACTTGCCGCTTGGCAGGACTTCGACGTTGGACAAATCCTTGACGCCTTGCTTAACCAATTCAATCCTGTCAGCGAAGGGAAAAATGCTTTTGTCCTCCTCGACGACGAAAATGTAAAGCTTGACGACCTGCGCGGCTGCGTATTCGACAAGGGCGCGATGCCCCAGCGTGAAGGGATTACAATTCATGACGATTGCGCCGATTGGAACTTTCTTCGCCCGTAACGTCTGCTTGTAAGCGTCCAGCTCCGCATTTTGGAAGGAAGCCGAGTCTCCCCGTTCGTATTGCGGCGGGATGCCGTAGCGGTGCGGAGGGGGGGGGGGGGGTAACGGGTAATTGAACTCTTTGTCGCGGAAGAAATTATTCGCTGTCAGGAAGTCGAAATATTTTTCTGCCAAAGCCTTGTAGCCGAGTTCATTTACATGACCTTTGGTACAGTAAACTTCTTTGTAATCATATGGCGGATCAAAGGCATCACTAACATCGAAAAACGGAAAGCCGCTTTCGGGAAGTTCGAAATAATGTTGAAGAAAAAGGAAAATGATATCTCCCGGTTTGGGAGTTATCTTATTAAGATTATAAAAAATATCTTGGTAACGACCAAAATAAATTTGTCCCTCGTTTTCGACGCGATAGGACAAATTGTTTTCGTTGAGCATTTGTTGCAAATAACTTTCGATTGTCTTGTCAAAAGGTGCATTGACACCATAGTGATGGCAAGTACCAAAGATATAAATTTTGTTTAAAAATTTTTCGGGTTGATAAGCGGTAGTTCTTTTGTTGTTTTTAATTCTTACAAGCGGATGATTATCATCTGATATCATAGTTGAACCGTCCAGATTCTCTTGTATATCGGGTAACTTAAGGAGTATTTTAACGTCATCATTAGTGTAGCCGAATTTATCGAATGGTGTTTCGATATGAGTACCTTTTCCTTCACGGATTTTTTTTAGGATAACGGCACCGTCAGGAAGTTGCAAGTTAAATTCTGATCCGCCTTCATATCGAGCAGGGGTTGGAAAATTTGTTAAAAATAACTTCACTCCAGGATAACGTTGCAAAAAGTGCAATGTGGGAATTACGTCATAAGTTTTGCGAGAAAAATAAGACGCAAGTGCTCCAATAGGAATTACTCTGCCTTTGACGTTTACTTTTTGTGTCGTGAAAAGAATAGTCGCGTCAAAATAGGAAGGATTTATCTCGGAAATATTTTCAATCTGCAAAGCAGTAAGAATAGAGAAAGAAGCAAAATTTTTTACGTCATCTGTCGGCGCGTCAATAAAACAAAAAGATGCGAGTATCCTTTTATCATATCTAAACTGCACATGAATTTCCCACAAAAGCTGTTCATATTTTTTCTCCGATACAAAAAGCGGCTTTTTTATCCCGTTGTCAACACAATATTGTGGAAGAGTGTAGCCCGCAGAGAAACAATCGCGCAGCCTGACAAAAATTCCCTCATCCATAAGCAGACCTCCAAAAATTTTTTCGACGCAGATTATAACAAATGACTTTCATTTAAGCAACAAAAAACGGAAGCCCGAAGACTCCCGCTTGAAAAGTTTATCTCTGCTCTTGAGGCGGCGGGTATTGCGCTTGCTGTTGACCGTAGCCTTGCTGAGTCTGGTCGTACTGTTGCTGTTGCGCGTAACCCTGTTGCCCCTGGTCGTATTGTTGCTGTTGAGCGTAGCTCTGTTGCTGAACGCCGTAGGATTGCGCGTAGGCTTGTTGAGCCGCCTGCTGATTCATTTGCAACTTTGCCTGCTGGAGGATTTGGCGCGCGTTTTCCAGACCCGCTTGAGCCTGTTGCACGCCTTGGAAAGTGTTGGTGACGTGCGCTATCAGCTGGTCGAAGACTTGATTGGCGTAGCGGTCGGCGTCGTCCTGCAGTTGCCTGGAATTTTGCCGCGTCCGCTCCATTATCTCTGCTTCCTGCTGTTGCGCTTGACTCAAAACCATTCGCGATTTTTCACGCGCCTTGACCACCACTTCGTTTTCGTCGATAAGCTGTTCCGCCTGCAACTGTGCTTGCTTGATTATGCTGGTCGCTTCCTGTTGCGCATTCTGGATGATATTGTCGCGCTCCTTCATGACCTCTTCGGCGTGTTCGAGTTCCTGCGGCAAGTCTTTGCGCAATTCCTCTACCAAGTGTACCAAATCTTCTTCCGCGATTATCGTCCTGTTCGTCAGCGGCAAATGCGGCGCGCTCGCCACAAGATTTTCTATTTTATTCAAGGTGTCGCGTACTGCCATAATCATCACCTTTCCGGGGTGTTGGCAAATTTAGCAAGTGACGGTTATTTTTCCGGCAACGTGACGTTGCATCCTGAAGACGCGCTCCAACGTTGCACCGTTTAGAGTAATCGTCCGCGCCGATACGCTTGCCCACGGGGCGCGCTAGTCTCGTGCTTTAACGGCGCGTCTGCTGTTGAGCCGCTTTTAAAGCGGCCGCCTCGTCATGCGAAAAAATTCCTCGTCACATTCTGATTTTACCAACACGCTCTAATTTCTTATATTCATTTTGGCTTGAAGGGCGAACTCCACGCACTCCGGGACAAGCCCGCGAACGTCGCCGCCGAAATGCGCCAACTCGCGCACGCCCGAAGAACTTATAAACAAAAATTGGGGGGCTGTCAACAAAAAAATCGTTTCGGCGGTCGGGACAAGGTGCCGCGTCATTTGCGCCATATTCGCCTCGTATTCAAAGTCCGTCGCCGAACGCAGTCCGCGAATTATCAGATTGATGTCGTGTTGCTTTATGTAGTCGGCAACCAGCCCGCTGCTCGCGTCGACAGTCACGTTTTCGATATGAGCCGTCGCCGCGCGCAACAAGTCGACTCGCTCCGTCGTGTCGAAGAGATATTTTTTCTGCTCGTTGACGAAGACGCAAACAATCAGCTCGTCGACAAGCCGCGCCGCCCGCTCGAAAATATTCACGTGCCCGTTGGTCACAGGGTCGAAGCTCCCCGTGCAAATCGCCTTCTTCATGCCGAATTCCTTTCCAAGATTGTTATCGTCGTCGTGTGTCCGTAAGTCGTTTGTCGAATGAGGCGCAAGGTCGACGGCAAGTCGGCTAAAATTTCGTTCGCGCCGTGTTCGACGATTATCAAGCCGCCCGCGCTTAGCAAGTTCAGCTCCGCCGCAAGCCGCAATGATTTTTCCGCCAAACCCTTGCCGTAAGGCGGGTCGCTGAAAATCAAATCGAACGTCAGCCCTTGCCGCGCCAATCGCCGCAAAATTTTTTCACAGTCGCCGCGCAGGATTGTACAGCCGTCGAAGCGTGCCCGCGTCACGTTGTCGCGTATGATGTCGGTCGTCGCCGCGTCGACGAATGTTGCCGCCCGTGCGCCGCGCGATATCGCCTCAAGCCCCAAGGCACCCGTCCCCGCGAAGACGTCAAGCACCGCCTCGACTGCCGCGAAGTCAATCAGCCCGCTCAATATGCTGAACAGCGATTCTTTGATTCGGTCGCTCGTCGGTCTCGTCGAAAGTCCTGCGGGCGTCTTCAAGCGCAAGCCCTTTGCCCTTCCCGTTATGATTCGCATTATCTCAACAGGTCAATCTTTTCGATTTCGTAGCCGTGCTTGTTCATGGCGCGGATGATTCGCTCGATGTGTTCGTGGTTGTGCGTCTCGACAGTCACTTCAAGCCCGACTTTCTTAAAGCTGTCGGTGACGCGCGCCTGGTCGTGTTCAAGCTTGATGACGTTGGCGTTCTCCTCGGACAGGATGCGCGACACGTTCAACAGCTCGCCCGGCTTATCGGCAAGCAGCACTCCGAAACAGAAAATCCGCCCGCGAACAATCAGAGCCTTGTCAATCAGCGCGCTCAACGTCGAAATGTCGATGTTCCCGCCGCTGACAATCGCAACGACCTTTTTGCCCTTGAAGTCCAACTTATTCAGCGCGGCAAGGCTCAAAACGCCCGCACCCTCGGCGATAAGCTTGTGTTTCTCGATAAGGTACAAAAGCGCGCTCATGATTTCCATTTCGTTGACGGTGATGATTTCGTCCAGATATTTTCGGCAAAAGGCGAAAGTCAAATCGCCCGCCGTCTTTACGGCGCAACCGTCGGCAACGGTATCGGAACTTTTAAGCGTGACGATTTTGCCCGCGTCAAGAGCCGCCTTCATGCAAGCCGCGTTTTCGGGCTCGACGCCGATGACTTTAACCGTCGGGCTGACGACTTTGGTAGCCAACGCCACTCCCGAAGCGAAGCCGCCGCCGCCAATCGGAACCAAAATCGCGTCGACGTCCTTCAGCTCGTTGATGATTTCAAGCGCAGTCGTACCCTGCCCCAACAAAACTTCCAAGTCGTTGAACGGGTGGACGTAAACGTAGCCGTGCGCCTTGCAGAGCTCCAAGCTGTGTTGATAGGCGTCGTCGAAGCCGTCACCGTGCAGAACGACCTCCGCGCCATAAGCTTTGGTAGCCTCGACCTTGAGAATCGGCGTAGTCGCGGGCATACAGATAACCGCCTTGACTCCCAATTTCTGCGCGGCGAAGGCAACGCCTTGGGCGTGATTGCCCGCCGAGGCCGTGATGACTCCGCGCTTGCGCTCGTCGTCTGTCAAGTGGCTGATTTTGTTGTAGGCTCCGCGCAGCTTGAACGCGCCGGTGTGTTGCATGTTTTCGGGCTTGAGGAAGACCTCGTTGCCGCTAAGCTCCGAAAAAAAATCGCTCGGTATAAGGCGCGTCTTCTTGACAATGCCCGCCAACTGCTTATCGGCTCGGTACACGTCGGCTATCGTCGTGCGCTCGACAATTTCGTCGGGCGACAAAATTTTTTTCTCGTCACTCAAAATTTCTAACCTCCCGTTGCTTGGTGCAGATAATTTATCATTCAAAAGACGCCGCGTCAAATAAAAAAAGCAGACGGTCATTTGGACCGCCTGCCGAAAGATTTTTTAGGGTAAGGTATTAACGTCAACAAATTGATTGCCGACAGCTTGATGGTACGCTACGTAAAGGTGAACGTTCTCCATTGATATGAAGCCGCTGTCATCCCGGAAGTTGGCCTCTACTCTGCTGCCGTCCGCGTTGAATTTTTGATTTTGTTGGGCGTTGATAAAAGCACCAAAGGCTTGCAGCTTGTTGGCGAACGGTTGTTCCGTCTTTATGATGAAGAGACCTGATTTGTCGTTCGAGGCCGCCGACGTGTAGTAGATATACGCGCTGCCCGTCACTACGTCAAGCATCTCATCGCTAAGCATTTCCTCTGCAAAAATTTTCTTCGTCATTTTGAATCGCTCCTTTGAATTTGATTGAATTTTCTTTCTGCCGCTTATACGTTGCCCGCGCAGATTTGTTACACGTTGCGAAAAAATTTTTTGCGTGTTAAGCTGTGGAAAAATTTTTTGGAGGCGACGCTTTGGATAAATACAGACTTGCCATCGACGACGATAAAATTTTTTCGCGCCTCTTCGATACGCCTGCCGCCGAATTCGTCGCCAAAATCAGAACTTGTGCGCTAAAGGAAGTTATAATCACGCCCGAAATAAATCTTTGGCAGATAACCCTCGTCACCGCCAAGGACTTTGACCAACAGACCTTGCGCGCCGCCGAAGAATTTTTAAGCAACCGCTATAAGGCTGAAGTCAAAATTTACGGCAAGCCGCTTGTTGGCGACGAAGTTGCTCCCGAAAAAAAATCTTCCGCCAAAAAAACTTCGCCCGCTCAAAAAAAATCTTCAGCCGCCGCGCAAAACGTTCGCAACAAAAAAATTTCGGGAACTGTCACAAGAATCTGTGACATCAAGGAAGACAGCGGGCAAGTCGTCATTCAAGGCGAAATCGGCAGCGGCGACAAGAACGGCGTCAATCTGCGCGAATTCAAGAGCGGAACCGTTTGCGTATCCTTTTGCGTGACCGACGACACAGACGGCATCGCTTGCAAGAAATTTTTCAAGGGCGACAAGAAATCTGACGCGCAACCCTTCGCCGACAAGCTCAAGGCGGGCAGTCTCGTCAAAATTTCCGCCAAGCCGCAATACGACGAATACGCCAAGGAAGTTGTCTTGTTCGTCAATGCCGTGGAGCCCGTCGAAGCCGCTGCCGCCCGCGTCGACACCGCCGAAGTCAAACGTGTCGAATTGCACGTGCACACCCAAATGAGTGCCATGGACGCCGTCATTCCCGTCGACAAGCTTATCACGACCGCCGCCGATTGGAATTGGAAGGCAGTAGCCGTCACCGACCACGGAGTGATTCAAGCCTTCCCGACCGCCGCGCAGACTGCCGAAAAGCTCGCCAAGGCGGGCAAGCCGATTAAAGTCATCTACGGCATGGAGGGCTACCTTGTCGTCGGCGAAGACTTCAAGCAAAAATCGAATCACGTCATCATCCTCGCCAAGAACAAAGTCGGGCTCGGCAACCTGTACAAGCTCGTATCAATCAGCCAAATCAAGTTCATGCACTATCGCCCGCGCATTCCCAAGAGCCTGCTCGCCGAATTCCGCGAAGGTTTGATTATCGGCTCGGCTTGCGAATCGGGCGAATTGATTCGGGCAATCGTCGCGGGCAAGGATGACGCCGAACTTGAATCAATCGCCGCCTTCTACGACTATCTGGAGATTCAGCCCATTCACAACAACGACTTCCTCATTCACAGCGACCACTACCCGAATGTCACGACTGAAGCAGATTTGCGCAACATTAATCTTAAAGTCGTCGCGCTGGCGAAAAAGCTCGGCAAGCCGCTCGTTGCCACGACCGATGCCCACTTCCTCAATCCCGACGATTGGATTTGCCGCGCAGTCCTTATGGCAAGTAGCGGCTACGAAAAAGTCGACTTGAAGCCGCCGCTCTACTTGCGCACGACCGATGAGATGTTCGATGAGTTTGACTATCTGGACAAGGAGACGGCTTACGAGGCGATTGTCACCAACCCGAACAAAATCGCCGACGCCGTGGAATTTCTCAAGCCGATACCCGACGGGCTCTATTCGCCACAAGTGCCGGGCGCGGAGGAGGAAATTCGTGAAACGTCCTACGCCAAGGCGCGGTTGCTTTACGGGGAAAATCTGCCGCCGCTCGTCGAAGCTCGTTTGGAACAGGAACTCAAGCCGATAATCGCTCACGGCTTCGCGGGTCTGTACTTGATAGCTCAACGGCTCGTCAAGAAGTCGAACGACGACGGCTATCTTGTCGGCTCGCGCGGAAGTGTCGGCTCGTCATTCGTTGCGACGCTCACGGGCATCACGGAAGTCAATCCTTTGCCGCCGCACTATCGTTGCCCGAAGTGCCAATACAGCAAATTTTTCACGGCGGGCGAAGTCGGTTGCGGCTACGACTTGCCGACCAAGACTTGTCCCGTGTGCGGCTACCCGCTGATTAAGGACGGGCATGACATACCGTTTGCGGTGTTCCTCGGCTTCGACGGCGACAAGGTGCCCGATATTGACTTGAACTTTTCGGGCGAATATCAGGCGACCGCTCACAAGTACACGGAGGTTTTGTTCGGCAAGCACAACGTCTTCCGCGCAGGGACAATCTCGACCGTGGCGGAGAAAACTTCTTTCGGGCTCGTCAAGAAATATTTCGACGAACGCGGGGAGAAAAAGCACGGCTCGTTCATCGCGAAGATTGCGGCGGGCTGCCAGGGCGTCAAGCGCACGACGGGGCAACATCCTGCCGGGATTATGGTTGTGCCGCGCGACATGGACATTCACTACTTCACGCCGATTCAATACCCCGCCGACAACAAAGACGCCTCGACGACGACGACTCATTTCGACTATCACTCGATAAGCTCTCGGCTCGTCAAGCTCGACATCCTCGGGCACGTCGACCCGACGATGATTCGCATGTTGGAGAATTTGACTCACCGCGACCCGAAAACCATTCCGCTCGACGACAAACCGACGCTCAGCCTGTTCAGCTCGACGGACGCGCTCGGAGTGACGGCGGGTCAGCTCGGCACCAAGTCAGGGACGTTCGGCTTGCCCGAATTCCGCACAAGTTTCACTCGGCAAATGATTGACGACACTCACCCCGACTGCTTCAGCGATTTGGTCAGAATTTCGGGCTTTTCGCACGGCACGGACGTTTGGCTCGGCAACGCGCAAGATTTGATTCGGCAAGGCATTTGCACGCTGAAGAACGCCATATCCGCCCGCGACGATATCATGATGTATCTGATTCACCACGGCGTCGACGCGTTGAAGTCGTTCAAGACGATGGAGGGCGTCCGCAAGGGCAAAGGCATTAAGCCCGACGTTGTCGACGACTTGAAGGCTCACGACGTGCCCGACTGGTACATTGACTCTTGCCAAAAGATTAAGTACTTGTTCCCGCGCGCGCACGCCACCGCCTACGTCATGATGGCCTATCGAATCGCCTATTGCAAAGTTCACTACCCGCTTGCCTACTACGCGGCGTATTTCAGCAAGCGCACTGAAGAATTCGACGCCAACGAGATTATCAAAGGTCAGCGGCACATCAAGCAAAAGCTGGACGAGTTGGAAGATTTGGCGGACGAGCGCAAGCTTGACGTCAAGGAGGGTGACCGCCTTGCCGATTATCAAGTCGTGTACGAATATTATCTGCGCGGCTTTGAATTTGAGCGGGCGAATCTTTACGAGTCGGCGGCGGAAGATTTTATAATCAAGCGGAACGGTCTGCTTATGTCGTTGAGCTCGATTGACGGGGTCAGCGAGGCTCAAGCGAAGTCAATCGTCTCTGCGCGGGCGGACGGAAATTTTTCTTCGGTTGAAGACTTGAAAAGCCGCACGGGCATAACCAGGACGACGATAGCCGCGTTGAAGTCTCACGGTTGCCTTGACGGCTTGCAGGAAACGAATCAGTTCACGCTGTTTTGAGGATTAATGTTCGTTGCGTCGCGGGCGGTTGACTTAATCGGCGGTAACGTTGCGCCGGTGGTCGGCAGTCGCCCCTGCGAGGCGGTTTTCTTTGGCAAGCATGAGGTTTGCATCCGGATGGCACGCTTAAACTTCTCGACGGTTTAAGAGGTTAAACAGTTTCCACACTGTTCCCCCGCTTCTAAAGCGGGTCTTTGCTCGGTCAAAGAAAGTAGATTTAACAACTCAAAAGCATTGAACCGCCGAATTAAAGTCGACGCCCGCCCGTCATTGTCCACAGTCCCTAAAATATTTTTCCCGCAACTTGAAAGTATGAAATTAATCTGGTAATATACAATCGAAAAAATTAAAGCGGAGGGGAAACGGTATGGCGGCAGGGCAAAAGCGGGCGCGGGCTCCCGATTGAAGCGAACGCCTTAGGAAGAAATTTTTAATTTGCAAGCACAGGCGGCGTCTGTTATAATCGGCGGCGTCAAAAATTTAAGGAGAATGTGCAATGATAAAATTGGAAAAGAAACAAGTCAAAATCGTCAGCATCCTGATAGCCGTGCTTTTCATCGGCTCGGTGGTCGCGTTGGCTTTGACGCAAACGGGCAACATCGCCTCGGCAGCAAGTTCGTCTTCAGTCGGCGTCGTGGAGTATGAAAGAATCCTCATGCAACACCCCGACATGCAAAGCATTGACGACCAGCTGAAGGTTACCGTCGACGAAATCAAAAAGGAATTCGACGAAAAATCTGCCGGCATGAACGACCAAGAGAAGGCCGACTATTATCGTCAGTGTCAAGAAAGAATTTTCCAGAAGCGCGAGGAACTCCTTGACCCTATCGTTAAGTCTATCGAAGCGGCAATTAAATCCGTCGCCGACAAAAAGGGCTTGAGTGTCGTTTTGGCTAAGGCGGCCGTCGTCTACGGCGGACAGGACATCACCAACGACGTTATCGCGCAACTCGGCAAGAAGTGATTTTTTTAGGGACTAGGGACTAGGGACTAGGGACTAGGGGAAAGATTTTTGAACTTGTCCCTTGTCCCTCCCCCTAATCCCTTTTTTTTGTTAGGAGGCGGCGCGGTGAACTACACTGCCTTGGCGATAGCGGCGGCAGCGGCTTTAATCGGCGGCGGACTCTACTTTTACGGAAAACCTCAACCTCAACCGCCTGCCGAGCCCGTCGAAAAAAAAATCGATAAGCCCGCGCAGACCTTCGGCGTCGGGATAATCGACATTGAAAAAATTCAAGCGGCGCACCCCGACGGCGCACAGCTTGACGAATTGCGGGCAACCGAATTGCGCTTGCGGCTGGAATTCGACGAGGCAATGCGTACCGTCGAATTCCCGAAGCCCCCGCCGCCCGAAACCAACACGGCAGTTTTCGACGAAGCGGCTTGGCAAAAAAATGCGCAGCTTGTCATAAGTCAGCTTGCCGAACTGGAGAGCCGCAAGAAGGCAGCCGCCGAAGAATATCGCAAACAATCCGAGCCGCACTACATTGAGGAGCGCAACAAGATTCGCGAACAGTTTCTGAACGAAAACTTCAACATTCAGCTGAAGTTGCAGAACGCCGACAATCTGCACTTGCCGGACGAAAAAATCAACGAACTCAAGGAACAGCTGGACGCCGTGGAAATGGAGCGCAATCGCGTGCAAAAGGAACTGCTCGACAAGTGGATGGCGGAAATCGAACAGTACGCGGAGGATTCGGTCGCTGAGGACAAAGCGCGGCTTCGGGCGGAGGCCGACAGGCTCAGGGCGGAAGTCGAAGCGCAAGTTCGCCAAAAGGAAGAGGACGTCACGGAGCGCAACAAAAAACTCATGGAGGATGCCGTGCGCGAAATGGAAAATCGTCAACACAGACGCCAACAAATCCTTGAAGAGCTGAACAAGGTCGGCAACCAACGCGCCGAGCTCGAAAAGAAAATCCTCGATTCGATTGTCGACAAGACCACGATGCTTGCGGCAGTCACGCGGCTGAATATGGTTTTCGTCAAGCGGAGCCCCGTCCCAAGCGATAAGGTTTTGCGACGCGGCACCTTGCAAAATTTTGAACTCAAGCCGCCCGAAAGCGTCGGAGCCGTCGTTTTCCCCGGCAAAGACGTTCGCGACTTGACTGACGACGTTATCAAAGAAATGAAGCGATTGTAATTGGAGTGATGATAAATGAATATTACGAAACGATTGGCGGCTGTTGCGCTGTTCGCCGCGACGCTGGTTTTCGGCGGCTGCGGTCAAGGACAAATCGGCGCAGTCGACGTCGATAAAATCATGACGGATGCCCCGCGCGTCAAAACCTTGATGGCGGAGGCGGAAGGCAAAGTCAAAGAGGCTCAACAGAAATTTGAACAGGACGCCGCTGCCAATCCCGAACGCTCGGACGAAGACACCGCCAAGGCGCAACTGGATTTTCAGCGCAAACTCGATGGGATTAATCAAGCTTACGCCACGCAAATCCGCAGCCGCATGGACGTCGTGATTGAAGAAATTTCCCGCGAAAAAAATATCGACGTCGTCATAAACAATTCGGCGAGCGAAAAGCTGATTTTCCAGGGAGCCATTGACATAACCGACGAAGTTATCAAAAAGATGCAGTAGGCGGGCGGTGACTATGGAAAAAACTTTACGGGAAATAGCGCGGCTAATCGGAGGCGAACTTGCGGGCGACGAAGAACTTTTAATCGGCGGGCTGTCGAATATTCCGTTGTCACGGGCGGGCGATTTGACTTTCGCAGTGCCGCCGCACCTCGACGAGGCAAAAACCTGCGCGGCGTCGGCAATCCTAATCCCGACGGACATTCAAGACTTCCCCAAGCCCGCAATCAAAGTTCAAGACCCGCGCGCGGCGTTCGCGAAATTGTTGGAGCTGTTCACGCCCAAGCTCGAAATCCCTGTCGGCATAAGCCCGAAAGCTCATCTGGGCAAGGACGTAAAAATTTCCGACAACGTAACGATTATGCCGTTCGCGGTCGTCGACGACGGCGCGGAAATCCAAAGCGGCGCGATTATCTATCCTCACGTCTACATTGGGCAGCAGGCGATTATCAGCGCGGAGACCGTCATCTACTCAAGCGCAACCGTCCGCGAATTCTGCAAGGTCGGCAGGCGATGCGTGATTCACAGCTCGGCGGTTATCGGCTCTGACGGCTTCGGCTTCACGACGAAGGACGGCGTCCACACCAAAGTTCCGCAGGTCGGCAATGTAGTTATCGAAGACGACGTGGAAATCGGCGCGCATGTCGGCATTGACCGCGCAACGGTCGGCTCGACGATTATCGGGCACGGCACCAAGATTGACAACCTCGTCCACATAGCGCACAACTGCAAAATCGGCGCGAACTGCTTGATAGTGGCGCAAACGGGCATCAGCGGCTCGACGATTGTGGGCGACAACGTGACTTTCGGCGGGCAAGTCGGCACGGTCGGGCACATCACCATCGGCAGCAATTCGGTTTACGCGGCGCGGTCTGGCATTTCAAAGAGTATGCCGGCGGGATTTTTCGGTGCGGGCTTCCCGATTCAATCGCATTCCGAGTGGCTTAAGCAACAGGCGATGGTGAAGAAAGTCCCCGAACTTCTGGACAAGATTCGCCAACTGGAACGATTGATTGACAAGCTTAAAGCTTAAAGCGACCGTCACGTTGCCGGCATTGACAAGCTAAACCATGCCGAATAAAATTTTGTCGGAAGGAGTGTGAACGCCATGAAGAAATTCCTAATCGCCGCAGCGGCAAGCGTCCTGCTTTTCGGCGGGCAAGCGGGCACAGCCTCGGCGTCGACTGTCGATAATTTGAACGTTCAAGCCGCCGAGACGCAAGAAGTCGGCAAGTGGGCACATTTCAGAGACAAATACCTTCTTGACCGCGACAGAGACCGCGACCGTTATTACCGCGAAAGAGAGCGCAGGTATCGCGAAAGAGAACGCCGCGACCGAGAGCGTCGTGAACGAGAGCGCAGGCGTTGGGAAAGAGAACGTTACAGGACACCGCCACCGCCTCCTCCACCTCCTCCTCCGCCGCCGGGTTGGGGCGCACCGCCGCCTCCACCACCCGGGCACGGACATTACGGGCCGCCTCCTCCGCCGCGCAGATGAAAAGTTTTCAATCGAAATAAATTCCCTTCGTTACGGCGAGGGGATTTTGTTTAAGGGCTGTTGGTAAATTGAATTGGCGATTCGGATTCGGTGTTTCAACGGCTTTAAGTTGGTTAAACTACTTTCTTTCAACGAAGAAAGACCCGCTTAAAAAGCGGGGGAACAGTGTGGACGCGGCGTCCTTCTTTAAGCCGTCGACTGGTTTCAACGCGCCATCTGGATGCAAACCTCATGCTTGCCAGCGCGCATTCGCCGTTGCCGCGCGGGGCGGATACCGACCACCGCCGCAACGCCCGCGCAACCCGAAGCCGACTGTGCCCGCTGTTTAAGACGCGGGCGGCCGCCATCCATGGCGGCCTCTATCCTTTGCAACGTCTTCGTTAATTTACCAACAGACCCTAGGAACTGTGGACAAAAAGTGATAAAATATATTTCGGGTGAAACAAAATG
>CAMJMR010000036.1 GCA_946407095.1 uncultured Selenomonadales bacterium
CAAAAATCCTATCAAAGTCGTCAATCCCAACATCGATTACACGTTCAGCTTCATGCCGCCCGACCACGACGGCAAAATCCGTATGGACTGCTCGTCGCCGTTCGCCATGAAGAATCTTATCGCGCTCAAAGACCAATACGATATCGCCTTCGGCAACGACACCGACTACGACCGCCACGGCATCGTGACGCCGCAAGGGCTCATGAATCCGAATCACTACTTGGCAGTCGCGATTAAATATCTGTTCACGCACCGTGACGGCTGGAGCAAAGACGCACAAGTCGGCAAGACGCTCGTTTCAAGCTCGCTGATTGACAAAGTCGCGGCTGATATCGGTCGCAAGCTCTGCGAAGTGCCCGTCGGCTTTAAGTGGTTCGTTCCCGGTCTGTTCGACGGCTCAATGGGCTTCGGCGGCGAAGAGTCTGCGGGCGCGTCCTTCCTGTGCAAAGACGCCTCCGTTTGGACGACCGACAAGGACGGCATCATTATGGACTTGCTCGCCGTCGAAATCACCGCCAAGACGGGCAAGAATCCTTCCGAACACCACAAGGAACTCACCGACAAATTCGGCACGTTCTACTATGCTCGCAAGGACACGCCCGCCACGCCCGACCAGAAAGCGGCTCTCGGCAAGCTGGCTCCCGAAAACCTCAAAGCTGACACGCTCGCGGGCGCGAAAATTACGGGCAAGTTCACGAAGGCTCCCGGCAACGGCGCGTCAATCGGCGGCTTGAAAGTCGTCACCGACAAGGGCTGGTTCGCGGCTCGTCCGTCGGGCACGGAGGATATGTGCAAAGTCTACGCCGAAAGCTTCGTAAGTGCGGAACATCTCGCGCAAATCCAGAAAGAGGCTCAAGAAATCGTCGCCTCCGTGGTGTGATTTTTTAGGAACAAGGAACAAGGAAAAAGGAATAAGGGATTTAAATTTGTTCCTTGTTCCTGCTTCCTTGTTCCTTTGGTAAGGTTTGTGGATATTTGAAGGAGGACTAACTCAATGGCATTGACTCTTAAATCGGGCTTCAGCTTCGACTACGACAATCTGTTCGGCGAAGGCAAAGTTACGGTAGCCGACCTCGAAGAATGCAAAGACGCGCTCGAAAAAGCCCATGCGGCTATGAAAGTCATGCGCGACAGCGGCTTCATCAAAGCCCACCTCAGCAAGGACGGCGCGCCCGAAAAAGTTTACTTCTCGAAACTGCCCTACATCACCGAAGAAAACGGCAAGCTCAACCTCAACAGCCCCGCGTCAATCAAACGCCTGCACGACTTCACGGAACGCATCCGCAACAACGTCGACGTGGTCGTTTCGCTCGGTATCGGCGGCTCGTTCCTCGGCAACAAAGTCCTGTTCGATATTTTCTGCGGCGAATTCTGGAACACCTGGACGCCCGAACAGCGCAAGGGCTTGCCCAAAGTTTACTTCAGCGGTCAAAACATCGACCCGCGCAGGACGGGCGATATCATCAATCACGTCAAGGCTATGGCGGCCAATAAGGGCGGCAAGTTCAAAGTCATGCTGATTTGCATTTCCAAGAGCGGCGGCACCCTCGACACAATGAGCAACTTCATGGTCATGCTCGACGCCTTCAAGCAGGACGCCAATATCGAAGTCGAATGCGTTGCCGTCACCGACCCGAACATGGAAAAGAAGACGCTCCTTAAGCAAATCGCTGTCGACAACGGCTGGGAAACCTTTGCCGTCCCCGACGGCGTCGGCGGACGCTTCACGGTCTTTTGCGAAGTCGGTTTGTCGACGGCGGCTGTTATCGGCATGGATATCGAAAAATTCCTCCAAGGCGCGCAAGATATGGACAAGGCTTGCCAAAACGATGACATCTTCCAGAATCCCGCCATGCTCAACGCCGCGCTGAAGGTTATCGCCTACAAGAAGTACGGACGCAATATCGAAGTCATGATGCCCTACGGCGATTATCTCAAGTCGCTGTCCGAATGGTACATTCAGCTCCTCGCTGAATCGCTCGGCAAGCAGTTCGATAAGGAAGGCAAGGAAGTTTGCGAAGGCCGCACGCCGCTGGTCGCCGTCGGCACCACCGATATGCACTCGCAGACCCAACAGCACCAGGAAGGCACGCTCGACAAGGTCGTTCAGTTCATCAAGGTCGACAAGTGGGCGAACGATTTGGTCATCCCGAACGTCTTCCCGAACGTCAAGAAACTCGCGGACATTTCGGGCGTCACCATGAGTGAGGCTTTGGAAGTCGCTCGCCAATCGAATGCCGACGCGCTCAAGTCCAACAAGCGTTTCAACGCGTGCTTCACCTTGCCCGAACTCAACGAATATCATCTCGGCGAATTGATGTATCTGTTGGCGATGTCGGTTGCCTACGAAGGCGAACTGCTCAACGTCGACGCGTTCAATCAGCCGGGCGTCGAGGCCTACAAGCGCATCATGGGTCCGAAACTCCAAGAGCTTAAAGCCTCCAAGTAAGCTGGGTACATTGCCAAAATAAATTTTGCCGCTCAATTAACGGGCGGCATTTTTTTTGACGGGGTGATTGTCATGAAAAAATTTTTAATCGCGCTGACGCTGTTGCTTAGCTTGCCGACCTGCGCGGGCGCGGAACCTGCGCGGAATCTTTCAACAAGCGTCGACGCATTCTGTTGGAAGTACTTCGCCACGCTCGACCGCAACGAAAATATTTTCTACTCGCCCTACGGCATTCACGCCGCGCTTGGCATTTTGGCGAACGGAGCAAGCGGCGACACCCGCAAGGAAATTCTTCACGCGCTGGACGCCGATAACGTTAACGCGCTCAACGACGGGCACAAAAGATTTTCGGCGACGGTCGAAAAAAATTATCGCGGCGAAAGTCTCTTTGCCGAAGCGAATCTTCTGCTTGTCGACAAAAAAATCGTCGGGCGCGGGCTCGACGAAAACTTTCAACGCATCGTGACGAACGTTTACAAATCTGACGTGCGCCAAGCCGACTTCAGCGGCAACCTCAACGGTGAACGCAAAAAAATTTCTCAATGGGTCTTCGACAAGACAAGCGGCTTTATTCCCGATTACAACGCGCTAGCCAACGCCGCCACGCTGACCGACTTGCTCAACGTCGTCTACTTCAAGGGCAAGTGGGCGATGCCGTTCAGTGCAAGCCGTACCGTCAAGGCGACTTTCACCAATCGCGACGGCTCAAAGTCGACGGTCGACATGATGAGCAAAACTTTCAAGGATGAGATTGTCTACCATGCCGACGACAAGTTCAAGGGCATTAAGCTGCCCTATTCCGATAACGCCGCAATGTATTTGATTCTGCCCGTCGACGATAGTGCGCTGAATGTCGCCGAGCTGTGGAATGACGAATCGCTTGCCCGCCGCGCAGATTTTCTTGACGCCTTGAAAAATTCTTACGCCTTCGACGGTGATGTCGTCGTGCGCCTGCCCAAGGTTGCGCTTGACGTCGAAAACAATCTTGTCGAAAATCTTAAGGCTGTCGGCATTAAGCGGGCGTTCACGGACGGCGCAGAGTTTTTTAATATCGTCAAGGGCACGCCGCTGAAAATCGACAACGCCAAACACCGCGCCAAAGTCAAAGTCGACGAGACTGGCACCGAGGCCGCCGCCGTCACCGAAATTACAATGCTGCAGACGACCGCCGTCCCGAATCCGCCGCGCAGAGTCTATTTACTTGCCGAGCGTCCGTTTCTGTTCGTCATTCGAGATGTTGAATCGGACGTGACGCTTTTCGCGGGCGTCGTCAACAAATTCTAAAGCGCGCGGCTACCTTTGACGGGCAACCAGATATTGAACGAGTTCGCGCAGGAAGTCCGCCTCCGAGCCGAAAACTTTCAAAGCGTTCAATGCGTCGTCGACAGCCTCCGCCGCGAGCCTTTCAGCCTCATTGAGCGAAGTCAAGCTGACGTAAGTCGATTTGTGATTTTTTTCGTCCGAGCCCGTCGGCTTGCCCAAAACAGCCGCGTTGCCCGTCACGTCCAAAATATCGTCGGTTATCTGGAAGGCGAGCCCGAATGCCTCCGCGTAATGCGTAAGGGCGTCGAGTTTTTCGGCGGGGGCTTGAGCCAAAAGCGCGCCCGAACGAATCGCCGCTTTGAACAACGCACCCGTCTTGCCCAAGTGCATTCGCTTCAACGTCGCCAAATCGATTCGCACGCCTTCCGAGCGCAAGTCAATCGCTTGACCGCCGACCATGCCCGCCATTCCCGCCGCCGAGCTTATCTCGTGCAAGACCGCCAACAGAATTTCGGGCGCAACGTCCTTTTGCCGCAGCACGACCTCAAAAGCCAACGTCAAAAGCGCGTCGCCCGCCAAAATCGCCGTCGCCTCTCCGAAGACTTTATGGTTCGTCAACTTGCCGCGCCTGTAGTCGTCGTTGTCCATTGCCGGCAAGTCGTCGTGAATCAGCGAGTAGGTGTGAATCATTTCCAGCGCGTCCGCCACCGTTATGAACTTTTCGCCCGCGCCGTTAATCGTGTCGGCCGCCGCCATCAAAAGCACGGGACGCAACCGCTTGCCGCCCGCCATTAAGCTGTACTCCATTGCCCGCATCAAGTTTTCGTCGAGCGATTCTGTTCGCCGCAATTCCTTGACCAAGTCCGCCTCAATCAGCTTGACGCGCCGCCGCCACAAGCCTTTCAACATGCCGAACGCCTCCTATTCCGCCGCGAGCTTGAATAAATCTTCGACGGTCTGCGCGGCTTTGATTTGTTCGGGCGAAACTTTTTTGCCGAGCGTCGTGTTGCAGAATGAAAAGAAAGATACCATACTGAGCGAATCCCAATCCTCCACGTCCGCCAGGCGAGTCGACAAGTCGAGCGCGGCTTCCGTGTCCATCAGTTCCGAGAGTTTCGCGATAAATTTTTCTGCTGTCATGATTAGCCTCCTACATTTCGATTGACGGGTTGCCGAAGACGGTTGAGCCTGCACGGACTTTCTTAAGGACGACCGAGCCCGCGCCGACAGTCGCTCCGTCGCCGACCTTGGCCTTGGGCAAAACGAGCGCGCCGCTGCCGACAAAGACCTCCGAGCCGACTTGACACTTGCCCGCGATATTCGCTTGCGGCATTATGCAACTGAACTTGCCGACGTGAGCGTCGTGACCGATAATCGCCAACGCATTGACGGCAACAAAATCGTCGAGCCGAGCCCTGTCGCCTATGCAGACGTGAGGCGCGATAATCACGCCGCGTCCCAATTCAACGGTGGGCATGACGTAGGCGAGCGCGCTGATTACGTTCACGAATTCGCCGCCGCGAGCCGAAATTTTTTCGTACAAAACCTTTCGAGCCTTGGGCGTGCCGACCGCGCAGGTAAAAACGTCGTCCGCGCAGATTTCGTAGCCGTCGACGTCGCCGAGGACGGGCGCAGGCAAAAGTTCATATTCCGCCGCCGCGAGCTTAACATCGCCGTCGAGAAAGCCTTTAACCTGCCAATCGACGCCGCAGCCGACAGATTTTTGCGCATGCCAATAAACTTCGCGGGCAAAGCCGCCGACTCCGATTATTATCAAGTTTTTCATTAGTTCAGCTCCTTAAACGTTATGAGGCTAGCAATGCGCATGCGTTGCGTATGAACGCGGCGATAAACTTTGAATCACGAGCGGCACGGCGCGTCCACTGGATGCAACGTCACGTTGCCCGCCGACTCCGATTATTATCAAGTTTTTCATTAGTTCAAGCCTCCCGCAAGAAATTCTATCATAAAAATTTTCCTTGGCAACGAAAATCTTATTGACTTTGAGCGGCTTCCAGCTGATATAATCTGCGCGGAGGTGTTTTGAATGAAGACAAGGAAATTGCGCGACTTGACGGTTTCTGCCGTCGGAATGGGTTGCATGGGCTTCAGTCACGGCTACGGCGCGTGCCCGCCCGAAAGTGAATCGATTCGGCTCATGCGTTCGGCCTACGAAGACTACGGCTGCACGTTCTTCGACACGGCGGAGGTTTATGCGGCTTACGAAAACGAAATTCTCGTCGGCAAGGCTCTCAAGCCCATTCGCGACAAGATTGTCCTTTGCACGAAGTTCATGCCCGAAATTTTTTTGCCGGGTCAAGAAATTCCCGAAGGCAAGACATCGCGGCGCGGCTTGCGCAGTGCCGTCGAAGGCTCGCTGAAACGTTTGCAGACCGACCACATCGACCTTTACTACGAACATCGCGTGCCTGCCAATCGTGACGTGGCGGAAGTGGCCGAATGGATGGGCGAACTCATCAAGGAAGGCAAAATCTTGGCGTGGGGCGTGTCGGAGGCGACACCCGAACAGATTAAGCGCGCGCATTCCGTCACGCCGCTGACTGCCGTCCAAAGCGAATACTCAATCATGGAGCGCAAATACGAGGCCGAAGTCATTCCGCTGTGCAAGACGTTGGGTATCGGCTTCGTTGCGTTTTCGCCTATGGCGGGCGGATTTTTAAGCGGCAAGTACACTTCGCAAACGAAATTCGAGGGCGACGACTTAAGGCGAGTTATCACGCGCTTCGACCCCAAGAACATGGACGCCAATCAAGCCTTGCTGGACTTGCTGAAGAAATTCGCCGCCGACAAAGGCGCGACGCCCGCGCAGATTTCGTTGGCGTGGATGATGTGCAAAAATGATTTCGTCGTGCCGATACCCGGTATGCGTCGTGACGAACGCCTCAAGGAAAATTTCGGCGCGGCTGACGTCGTGCTTGACGCAAACGAACTTGCCGCCTTGGAAGCCGCCTTGTCGAAGGTCACGATACACGGCGACAGGAAGGACAGCGACATTCAAAAGCTCGGCACGGTTAAAGCCGTCGTCAAGAGCTGAAAAGTTTTTCCGCAAACAAAAAGCCGCTCCGATTTTGGAACGGCTGATTTTTTTATGCGAGGCTAGAAAAGCGCAGGCATTTCGTAACGGCGCGGCTGTTAGCTTAAATCGTCAACAAGCAACGGCGCGCTAACTGTTCCGCCACTTTTAAAGTGGCCGGCACGATTAAAGCCGTCGTCAAGAGCTGAAAAGTTTTTCCGCAAGTAAAAATCCCCCCGCGTGCTTGCGAGGGGATAATTTTTTTTGTAATGGGTTTAGCAGAAACTTTTTCCGCGCGTGTCGAGCGTGACGTTAAAAATATCGGCGAGGGTGGCGGCGATGTCGGCGAAGGTCGGGCGCGTGCCGAAGTTCAAGCCTGCGCGGGCGCGAGAGCCGTACATAATCAGCGGAACGTTTTCGCGAGTGTGGTCGGTGCCCTTGGCGGCGGGGTCGCAGCCGTGGTCGGCGGTTATCATCAGCAAATCGTCTTCGCGCATCTTGGATAAAAATTCGCCGAGTTCAGCGTCAAAGGTCGTCATAGCCCGCGCGTAGCCGTCGACGTCGCGGCGGTGCCCGAACTTCATATCGAAGTCAACCAGATTGACGAAGCACAGCCCGCGAAAATCTTCGTCGAGGAGGCGCAAAGTCTTCGCCATGCCGTCCGAGTTGTCGACGTTGACGCCGAGCGAACGGCTTAGCCCTTGTCCCGCGAAGATGTCACTGATTTTGCCGACGCCGATTGTCGCAAGATTGTTTTCGTGCAGGGCGTCGAGAATCGTCTTGGCGGGCGGCTTGAGTGAAAAATCGTGACGGCGAGGCGTGCGCTCATAGTTGGGGAAGTCGCCGACGAACGGGCGGGCGATAATCCTTCCGACGCCGTGGTCGCCTTGCATAATTTCCCGCGCGGCTCTGCAGTAGTCGTAAAGGGCGTCGACGGGGACAAGCTTTTCGTTAGCGGCGATTTGCAGGACGCTGTCGGCGGAGGTGTAGACAATCAGCGCGCCCGTTTCCTCTTGCGCGCGTCCGTAATCGCGAATGACTTGCGTGCCCGAATACGGCTTGTTGCAAAGAATTTTCCTGCCGAAACTTTTTTCGAGCGCGGCGATGACTTCGGGCGGAAAGCCGTCGGGATAAGTCGGCAACGGTCGGGCGGAAACAATCCCCGCAATTTCCCAATGCCCGATTGTCGTGTCTTTGCCCGCCGAGGCCTCAACGAGCCTTGCGAACGAGCCGCTTGGCTTTTCGACGGGACAGCCGAAGTCAATGCCGTCGATATTGAACAGACCGAGCCGAGCAAGATTAGGCGTGCTGAATTTTTCGGAGGCGGCGATTGAGCGCAGGGTATTGGGGTTGTCGTCGCCGAAAGCTTTTGCGTCGGACGCGCCGCCTATGCCGCAGCTGTCCAATACAATCAGAAATACGCGCTTGATACCTTTCATGTGAATCCTTCCTTTGCAAAAAATTTTTCGAGACGGGGCGGTTGGCAAGTGACGGGCGAGCGTCGGCTCCGAATCGGCGTTTCAATGTCTTTAAATTGGTTAATCTACTTTCTTTGCTTGCCCAAAGAAAGTAGCAAAGAAAAGGCACCGCTACGCGCGGGGCGTTAAGCGAGTGACCGGAATTAACCATGACTGCACAGCTATCGTAACCGAAGCCGACTGTGCCCGCTTTGTTGCATCACGCAACAAGCCGCGGGCGGCCGCCCGTCCTTGGGCGGCCTCGTCCCTTGTAGCTAGTTCCTAGTTCCTTGTTCCTTGTTCCTTACAAAAAAAAGACAGCCTCAAGAATTTTGAGACTGCCCGAAAAAATTTATCTGGCGAAACCGAGCTTACGTTCGTCGCGGAATTTCTTGTCGAGATTAACGTCGAAGTCCTCAACCTTGAAGCGCGTCAAGTCTTCGCGGGTTACGGAGCCGCCTTCGTTTTCCTTGATGATGCGTTGAGACTGCTTGAGCCAAGCTTGTTCAAGGAGCGTGCGGACGAAACGCCCGTTGCCGAAATTTTTCTTTTTGGCCACGCGCTTGAAGATTTTCTTGCAGTGAGCGGCAACGTCGTCCGAAATTTCGTAGCCGCGCCTCTTCGCCATGAGTTTGAAAATATCGGTGAGTTCGTCGGCGGTGTAGTCGGGGAAGTCGACGTGAAAGGCGATTCGGCTGCGCAAGCCCTCGTTGCGGTCAAGGAACGCCTTCATCTTGTCGGGATAGCCCGCGAAAATCACTATGACGCTGTCGCGATTGTTTTCCATTTCCTGGACGATAGTATTAATCGCCTCGTCGCCAAAAGTGGTGTGTTCGCCGTCGGACAAGCTGTAAGCCTCGTCGATGAACAGCACGCCGCCGCGAGCTTCACGGAACTTGGCGCGAACAGCCTTTGCCGTCCAGCCCACATACTTCGCAACCAAATCTGCGCGGCCGCATTCGACGAACCGTCCCGTCTTCAAGACGCCGTCACGAGCGAGAATTTGAGCGATAAGGCGGGCGACCGTCGTCTTGGCAGTGCCGGGCGTGCCCGTGAAACTCATATGCAATGCCGCCTTCTGCTTATCGAGATTCATATCGAGCCGCATCTTCTGGACGCGGTGCGCGGCGATAATCTGTTCGATAAGGGCTTTCTGATCTTTCAAGCCAATCATTTCCTGAAAGTCGGTGTAGGCGTCGTTGGTTTTCTCTTCGCCCTTGACGGTCAAGCGGTCGACTTCGCGGTAGGCGGGGTAGGTTTTGTTTTTCAAGGAGCTGTTGAAAAGTTTTTCGCGGACGCTGTAAATGTCGGACGCGCTGAAGGTGAGCTTATCGCCCATTGCCTCCAAAAGTTCTTCGTCGGTGTAGAAAGTCGTCGCCGAATCAACCATCAAGCTTTTGAGGTAAGCCAAAGCCGTTTCGCGATTGCCCGCGCCTTCGTGCAGTTCGATTATGTGCAAGTCGTCTTGAAGCTTGGCGGTCAACTGCTCTGAAAAGCCGGGCTTGTCGGCTGCTTCGACGAAAATGCAAAGGGTGTTGCGCTGGAAACGCTTGACGGTGTCGGCAATGAATTCGACGACTTCCTCGTAAGCGTGAGCGAATTGCCCGCTTTTGACGCGTTCGCCGCTTAGTTCGATAATCACGGTGCCGCCCGCCGCGTTCTCGAAAATTTTTTCAAAATCGCTTTCGTCGTAGCAGTTTTCGCTGATGTTGGTTAGCAAGCTGATTCGGCGGCTGATCAGGCGTTTGTTGGTGTAGAGCGTCGCAACGAGCAGATTCGCGAGAGAAAAAGCGGCGTTCGCCTTGCCCGCGATGATTTTGTAGTGGACAGGCTGACCGTAGAAGTGCTTGACGTTTTCCTTTGAGTAGACGCGCGCGAACTCTTCCTTGAAAGTTTCGTCGGCAAGCAATTTTTCGGCGTCGCGCAAGGCCGAGGCAAGCGGGAGGCGTTTGACGGGACAAATCGCTTCGGTGAGCCGGAACGTGCGATTGTTAAGGCAGTCGAGCCCCAAATCCTGATTTATCTGGTAGTAGTCGAAGTTGAAATTTTCGGAGTGGCTGGCTCTGTCGAAGATTTTGCCGAATTTGTTTGCGGTGATTTCGTCCAAATCCTTGACTTTGATGCCGCTGAAACCGAATTCTTCATGGTCGGCGAAGAATTTATCGAGGAGAGAGCGCAACTTGGCGGCAGTGAGTTCTTTGAAGCCGTCGACAGCAACCAACATTTGAAGGGCGTTTTGTCTGGCGCGGTGAATCAACACCTTGACGCTTTCGCCGTCGATACCTTCGCTGAGTGCCGCGCTCAATTCGCTGAGCTGATTGCGCCACGCGCGCCGCGATTCGATTGAATTGCCGGTATCGGTTTTCATCGTGCAGGTTATCTGACATTTGTAGAAAAGCATTCAATAATCCTCCGTTTTAGCAGATATTTACTTTTCAAAGAGAACGGTGACCGAATTGCCACGCCGCATCGACCAAAAATTTCCTCCTTCCCAATTTTTCAGTCGGTAAAGTATTTATCGGAAAAAAACTGCCGCAACTTAAGCGGCGGGAAAATTTTTTTTTGTGCTGTAAGCAAATTAAGTTTGTCAATTCTGATTCGGCGTTTCAATGACTTTGTATTTTAAATCTACTTTTTCTATGCATGCCCGGTGTTTCTGTTGCCGGCGTCGCGCGCAAAATACGACTCGGCGCAGCTTATTCTTCGTCGGGGACGGGAACTTCGACGAGCCGCCGGATTCTGCCGACTTCAATGCCCTTCATGCCGACTTCGTTCAGATAATCGGTTAAAATTTCTTCAAAGGTACCGTATTCGCCGACAATCTTCAAATCCTTGAGCATGGTGTAATCGTCGCCGCCCGCCGTCTGGAAATCGGCAAGAGCTATCGTGTAAGTTTTGTTTTCGTCGAGCGGTTGCCCGCTAACTAAAATGTTCGAGACGCGGTGCTTGCCGGGCTTTGACGGGTCGTAGCTGAAAGTCAAACCGCTGACGTCGAGGAAGCCGCCGAACGACGCGGGATAATATTCAACCGAGTGTTCCAGCATTTCGCGAACGGTCGAGCCCTTAATTTCGGCAACGCGCAACGTATTTCCGAACGGGAAGATAGACATAATGTCGCGATTTTTGACATCGCCCGCAGGCAAGTCTGCGCGAAGACCGCCGCCGTTGCAGATGGCAATGTCGGACTTCGCCTTCCAACGGAAAGCATCGGCCGCCAGGTTGCCGAGTTCGGATTCGTTGCGGCGCACAAGCAGGCGTTCGCTTGAAAGAGCCTTGTCGCTGTGAGCAACGACTTCGTTAAGCAGTTTTTCCGCCTTTTCGTTGACGACTTTCAACGTGTCGAGAATTTGCTTGTCGGGACTCGGATTAATGGCTTTGATTTCGTCGGCGTCGAGCAGTTGAGCCTTCTTGGAAACGATTTTGTGATTTTCAACTTCAATCGTCGCCTTGCCGAGGAAATGTTCATAGTAGCCCGCCTGGACAATCAGCGTGTCCTTAACGCGAATGCCTTCGGGTAGGACGGTGTGGCTGTGTCCGTCGACAATCAAATCAATACCGTCGGTTTCGCGAGCAATGCGTTCGCTGGTGAATTCGGAGCTTGCGTCAACGCCCATGTGCATGACGGCAATCAACACGTCGCATTTCGGGCGAAGCTTTTTAATCATTTCCTTCGACACGTCGACGGGATTTTGAAACTCTATGTCCTTGACGTTGGCGGGATTGGTCTTGTAGGCGGTTTCAGGCGTCGAGAGACCGAACACGCCGACTTTGATGCCGTTGAGCTTGAAAATCTTGTAGGGCTTGAAAACGAGTTTGCCGTTCTTCTTGCGCACGACGTTGGCGTCGAGGAGCGGGAACTTGAGTTGCTTGGCGAGCTTTTCCAACTGCGCGGAGCCGTAATTGAAGTCGTGATTGCCGGCAGTCATTGCGTCGACGCCCGCCGCGTTGAGGAGCGGAACGAGACTTTCGCCCTTGCTGATTGTGATAATCGGCATACCGTGAAAGGTGTCGCCCGCGTCGAGCCAAAGCGTTGCGGGATTCTTGGCCTTCGTCGCTTTGACTGCCGCCGCCATTTCCGCGAGCCCTTCACTTGCGCCTCTGTCGTCGGTGTCTTGAATGCGCGAGTGCATGTCGTTGGTGTGGAAGATAATCAATTCAGACGCCGCGCAGATTGCCGAGTTGAAAATCATCAGGGCAACCAAGACGCCGAAAAATTTTTTGAACATGAAAACACCTCCGATTGATTGATAACAACGCGGGCATTCTATCACGATTGGCGGGCTTTATCTACTTTTTCTTTGTGCGGCCAAAGAAAAAGTAGCAAAAAGAAAAGCCGCCGCTACGCGCGGGGCGTAAATGTCATAGCCGCAACTAACCACAGTCTGCACAGGTGTCGTAACCGAAGCTACTCGTGCCGGCAAAAAAACATCCATGTTTTTGTTGCCGGCGGCCGCCATCCATGGCGGCCTCTGTTCTCTTCAACGTCACGTTGCTTGCAGGAAATTTTTTCGTGGCGGCAAATTCTTGCGCGGGTGATTGAAATGAAAACTCTCAAAGAAATTTTGTCGGAGGCGGCAACCGAAGACGAGCTTATAAACCTTTTCGCGCACGTCGTCGGCATTGAAGTCGGCGAACAAAATGTCATCGACCTGTGCACGCCGCAAATCCTTTTTGAATTCAATATGCGCTTGTCGTTGAAAAATCCCAAGGGGCGCGCCAAAATCATTGCCAAGACGCTTTACTACGTCCGACGTCTCAAATACAGCGACAGCGACGACACCCGCGCCGTCAGCCAAAATATTTGCGTCGTCACCAAAAGGATGGCCATGCTCTTCGCCACCAAGACTTTTTCGCGCTACTACAAAAGCAAAGCTTACGACTGGAATGCCGCGCCCAAATTTCCTTGTAAGAAACTAATCGCCGACCTTGCCGAGGACAACGCCGTTTTGAACGCTCACGTTTACCGCTTCGACGACGCCGAGGACGCGGAAAATCTCATCGCGCTGATTCGTAACACGCTTGCCGAGCCCGTGAACTCATTCGACGAGCGCAAGGAAATCACCGCGGAAAATTTTTATCCCGCCTTCCAACATTGGCAAGAAATTTTCGGCGAATCAATCGGCAACGAGCGCAAGCCCTCCGAATACTTCATCACCGACATCGAACAGGACAAATCGCAACTGCGCGGCGATAAAGTTCTTTTCCTCATGAATGACGGCGCGCCGATTGAAAAGCCGCCGAACGTCGACGCTTACCAAAAATTTTGGGGCACCTACGAAAAAATCAGCGACTCGCGCACTTTGACGCTCATTCGGCAGAAAATGGACAGCATAAGCGATATTTCCTTGCGCCGCGCCACGGGCGAATTTTTCACGCCGATAGCCTTCGCCGCGAAGGGTGTCGATTATTTGACGCGCGTTGTCGGAAAGGATTGGTACAAGAGCGGCAAATTTCGCCTTTGGGATATGGCGGCGGGCACGGGGAATTTGGAATGCGCCTTGCCCGCCGAAGCTCTCAAGTACTGCTACATTTCCACGCTGTTGCAAAGCGACGCCGATTATTGCCGAAAAATTTTTCCGACCGCCACCGTCTTCCAATACGATTACCTCAACGACGACGTGAACTTTTTCGGGCGCGAATATATCATGCAAGTCTTGGGCATTGAACGCAAGATGCCCGCGCAACTCGTTGCCGACTTGGCGAATCCCGCTTTGAAGTGGATTATTTTCGTCAATCCGCCCTACGCCAGCCCGACGGGCTTGGAAGGTCTCAACGGTGAAAGTACAAGCGGCATTTCCATGACGGCGATTCGCAAACTCATGCGCAAGGAAAATCTCGGCGAAGTCAGCCGCGAATTGTTTTCGCAATTCCTTTACCGAATCAGCCGCGAATTCAAAGACCGTCAAGCGTGGCTCGGCTTGTTCTCGAAAGTCAAATACCTCAACGCCAACAACGACCAGAAACTTCGCGACAAATTTTTTGCTTACAAGTTTGAGCGCGGCTTCGTCTTCGATTCCAAAAACTTCGACGGCTGCAGGCGGAAATTCCCCGTCGGCTTTCTGATTTGGAACTTGGGCGAAAAAATTTCTTTGGAAGAGCAAAAATTTTCTTTGGACGTTTACAACGCGCAATTGGAACGGAGCGGCAAGAAAGTCATCTACTCGACGAACCGCAAAGATTTTCTCAACAAGTGGATTGTCCGACCGCCGAGCGTGAAAAAATTTCCGCCGATGTCGGGCGCGTTGAAGATAGCTGCCGAAAATAAAAATCGCCGCGACCGAATTGCCGAAAATTTTTTGGCGTCGTTCGTTTGCGTGGCGAACGGCTGCACTTATCAAGAATGCACGACGCTTTTGTCTGCGCCGTATGTGAGCCCGGGCGCGCTGTCGGTGACGCCCGATAACTTTGAAAAGTGCATGATAGTCCATGCGGTGCGCCGCTTGCCGAAAATATCTTGGCTCGACGACCAGGATCAGCTTATGCAGCCGTCGAAGGATTTATCGGCGGAATTCATATCGGACGCGGTTGTTTGGAGCTTGTTCGCGCCGTCGAATCACACAACGTCACTCAGCGGCGTGGAGTACGAAGGCGAAGTCTATCGCATAAAAAATAATTTTTTCCCGTTTGAATTGGCGGAAGTGCGGCGTTGGGCGTGTTCGTCGGAGGAAATAAGACTTCAGCTTGAAACGGAGACCGAAGACAGATTCGCCGCGACGTGGATAAAAAATCACACGCTGTCCGCGCAGGCAGAGGCGGTATTGTCGGCGGCGCGCGAGGTTTACAAAAAATTTTACGCGGAACTGGACGCCTTGGACGTGCGGCGTTGGAAAATCACGGATTGGGACGCGGGCTGGTATCAGATACGCCGAAGCCTAGACACGTCGGTAAGCTTGAAGGATTTATCGGCGAAGCTTGAGCCGCAAATTTACAAGCTGGGCTTTCTGAAGGCAAAGAGGCGCAAGCGTGATGCTTGAACCAGCTGACGCACCTCAACGCCACGACGATTAAGTCAACCGTCCGCGCTTTTACGCAACGGCAACGTGACCTTTTTTAACGGAGGATAATCGCTTGAACAGGAAAAATTTATTCGGATTGACGCTCGCTGAATTGGAGGCGGAACTCGCGCCCTTGCCCAAGTTTCGCGCTAAACAAATTGCCGCGCAGATTTACAAGCACGGCGTGAAAACTTTCGACGACATGAACGACTTGCCCAAAAATTTGCGGGCGGAACTCAAGACGCGCTACGAAATAAAAATCGCCGACCTGCTGAAGCGTCTGGACTCTCGCGACGGCTTGACGACGAAATTTCTTTTGGGTTTGGCTGACGGCGCGGCTGTCGAAGTCGTCCTTATGCGCCACGATTACGGCAACGGCGTTTGCATTTCCAGCCAAGTCGGTTGCCAAATGGGTTGCAAGTTCTGCGCCTCGACGCTCAAGGGTCTCGAACGAAACTTGACGGCCGCCGAAATGCTCGGCGAAATTTTTTTTGCCGAAGAATTTCTGCGCGGCGAAGGCGGCAAGCTCGATTCGGTCGTCGTGATGGGCACGGGCGAACCGCTGATGAATTTCGACGCGCTGATTAAAATGTTGCGCCTCCTGCACGAAGACTATTGCCTGGGCATGAGCTACCGCAAAGTCACGATTTCGACTTGCGGCGTCGTCCCCGCGATAAAAAAATTGCGCGACGAAAAAATTCCCGTCACGCTGTCGATTTCACTGCACGCGCCCGACGATAGGCTCCGCTCTGCGCTGATGCCGATTAATTCTGCTTTCGGGCTGAAAAGTCTGCTGAACGCCGGCAACGATTACGCGCAAGTCACGGGGCGGCGCGTCACCTACGAATACATTTTGCTAGGCGGCGTCAACGACACCGAAGAACACGCCCGCCGCCTCGCCAAGATTTTGAGCGGGCAACTCGCCAACGTCAACTTGATTCCGTTCAATCCCGTCGACGAACGCAGTTTTGCTCCGCCGACCAATGCCGCCGTCAAAAAATTTTTCCACTTCTTGAACACGCACGGCATAGGCGCGACCGTCCGCAAGGAAATGGGCTCGGATGTCAACGCGGCTTGCGGGCAGCTTCGCGCAAAAGTTTTGTCGCGCTGACCGCCGTTGTATCTTTTCGCGCCCGGTTGTGCTAAGATACTTCAAAAGTAACGTAACGTTGCAGATGACGATGGCCGACAGGGATGTCGGCCCGCCGCGACTTCGACGCGTGATGCGTCGACAGCGGCACGAGCGGCTTCGGTTAGCGCGGACGTTTCGTCGGTGGTCGGTATCCGCCCCACGCGCAGTGGCGAGTTTCTTTGCTACTTTCTTTCCTCGCTGAAAGAAAGTAGTTAAACCGCGCAGTCGGCAAAAAATTTTTTTTCGGAGGATTCATCTTGTGGACGACAATTTAATTTTCGGGCGCAATGCCGTCACGGAACTTTTGAAGTCGGGACGCAGCGTCAACAAAATTTTCATGGCGGATGGCAGTCACGACGGCTCAATTCAAAAAATCTTTGCGCTTGCCAAAAATGCGGGCGTTATTGTAGAATTCACAAAGCGCGACAAACTCGACAAGCTTTGCGGCGGTCGTCATCAAGGCGTAGCGGCATTGGCGGCGGCGGTGAACTATTCGTCCGTCGAAGAGCTTTTGGCACTTGCCGAAGCCAAGCACGAGCCGCCCTTCCTGATTCTGCTTGACGAACTGGAAGACCCGCAAAATTTCGGCGCGATACTTCGGACGGCGGAGGCGGTCGGCGTGCACGGCGTGATAATCCCGAAACGTCGAAGCGTCCAACTCAACGCGACAGTTTTCAAGACGTCGGCGGGCGCGGCCGAATACGTCAAGACGGCGCAAGTCACCAACGTGGCTCAAACCCTCAAAAACCTGCGCGGTCTTGGCTTGAAGGTTATCGGCTCTGACATGGGCGCGGAGCTTGATTTTCGGCAGGCCGATTTGTCGGGCGGAGTGGTTTTGGTTATCGGCAGCGAGGGCAAGGGTATGCGACGCTTGACGCGCGAAAATTGCGACGTGCTGATAAAAATCCCGATGGTCGGCAAAATCAATTCGCTCAACGCCTCGGCGGCGGGCGCAGTGCTCATGTACGAAATTTTTAGTCGGCGGAGCCCTTCACAATGAAAAAAAAACGACGACCGCATTACCTGGTTGACGGCTACAATCTGATTCACGTCTGGGAAGAAATCAACATTGACGATTTGGCTACCGCGCGTGAATTTTTGATTCGCAACCTGCACGAATACGGCGCGTATGAAAAATTCGATATAACTTTGGTCTTCGATGCCGCACGCAGCGAGGACGAAGAGCGCAAGGAAATTTACGACGATTTTTTTCGCGTGATTTACAGCGGTGCCAATGAAACGGCCGATAACGTCATTGAGCGGCTGAGTTACGAGGAAGTCCAAAAGAAACGCGAAGTTCACGTCGTAAGCTCCGACGCGACGATTGAGACCGTGATTTTGGGCGCGGGCGCGTATCGGCATCCTTCGCGAGAATTTTATCGGGCGGTCAAGCGCGCCAAGCAACACTTGCGCAAAGAGTACATGGGCAACGTGACTTTGCCCGTCAAGCGCAATGAAGTCGGTGACAGAATCGGCGCAGATGTTTTCGCCAAGCTTGAGAAACTTCGGAGAGCCAAATAAATTTTTTTTATTGGGAGTGTGATTTTAGTGGCAGCAAAGAGAATCTATCAAATTGCAAAGGAATTCGAGCGCGACGAAAAGGAAATCATAGAGTTCTTGACGGCGCAAGGCATCAAAGTCGGCAATCGCCTAAGCGCGGTCAGCGACGATACTTACAACCTTCTGAAGGTTAAATTCACCGCGCCGCCCGAACCCGAACCCGTTCCCGAACCTGAGCCCGAACCCGTCGTCGAAAAGCCCGCGCCCGCTCCGAGCGTCGAAGCTCAAGGCGAACAACCTCCTCAACAGGGCGGCGGCAAGAAAAAGAAAAAGAAACACAAAAATCCCCAAGCCGACACAAGCATTCCGTTCGAGCCCGTTGACCAAGGCGGAGGCGCACCCGTTGCCACGTCCGTCAACATCGAGGCCTTGAACGCCGCAACCCAAGCCATTTATCACGAGGCCATCGAGGCGGGCAACAACTTCATCGAGCATTACAACTTCGGCGGCATGAGCAAAAAGAAGTACAAGGCCTTGAAGCCGAAACTTACCGGCTCCCCCGATTCGTGGGCTGTACTCTGCGAACACAGGTCTGAATACCCCGACTATTCGCCCACGCGCTATTGGCAAGCGATTAACAAGCTGGCGACCAAGGCTTTCAAGCTCCTGAACGTTTTCGGACTTTCGCACAGAGAATTTTTGGCGGATATGCGTCAAACGCTCAACCCCGTGGGCGCCAAGTACGAGCCGCGCGAAATTTTCACCGACGAAGAAAATCAACTGTTCGAGGAACAACAACAGCTTATCTTCCGCGCATTCAGTCACGGCATAGGCGCGGTCAACGACAGGCTTTTTGAAATGAAACTCTACGCCGAGCGCATGAAGTCCAAGTACGAACACATGAGCTTCCTTGAATATCTGACGAATCCCGACGACGAGCTTAAGAACGCCGAGCGCGTGCCCTTCGGCCAAATGGCAGAAATAGTTGCCCACAGCGTAAGTGGCATCGCCCGCCGTTGCGATTTCTATCACTTCCACAAAGAACGCATCGTCAAAATCATCGATAACTTTTTCGAGTGGCTCAACGGCTACGCGGAACTCAAAGCGCAAGGTGCGCCCGCCGAGAAGGTCGAGAAATATCTTTACTTGGAAAAGAAATTCATCGCGCTGGTCGAGTTCATGGCGTTCGACAATCTGCTTTCCGCCAAAAAGGACAAGCCAAAGCCGTTTGACATCGTCCTTGACTTGCTGAACAATTATCGCGACACCATGGACGACCCCGACGCCGAGCGCAATTTCAAGTACAAGGTGCGCGGCGTCACCAATATCACCTACAAGCCGAAAGAATACGTTTTCCTGTATCAGTTCGCCGATTTGGAGCCGCAAAAGGATTATCGTCCGCTCGAAGAGATTGCCGCCGCCGAGGCCGCCGCTAAAGCTGCCGCCGAAGCCGCCGCCGCCGAGGCAAAAGAAAATCCCGCCGACGATTCTGCCGACGGGAAGTGATAACCTTCAGCCCCAAAACATGTGCTTTTTCCAGAAAACTATCGCCGCGACGATTGACGCAAGCAACGCTATCGCTATGACGATTACGAAGCCGAAATGGTTTTCGCTTAGCGGGACGGGCACGTTCATTCCGAAAAAGCTTGCAATGACGGTCGGCACCGCGATTATAATCGTCATTGCCGCCAAAAACTTCATAACCATGTTCTGATTGTTCGATATGATAGACGAAAAAATATCCGCCATTTGCGAGAGGATTTGGCTGTACATCTCAACCATTTCGCGAGCCTGCTTGTTTTCGATTATCACGTCTTCAAGCAAGTCTTCGTCTTCCTCGTAAATTTCCAGAATCCCTTCGACGGTGCGGTTGTTGCGCAGGCGCATGAGTTTTTCAAAAACCGCGTCGTTCGAGCGCAGCGAGGCGTTGAAGTACGTCAAGCCCCGTTGCAGTTCCATCAGCCGCAAAATGTCCGAATTACGCATTGACGTGCGCAGTTGCTCTTCGATTTCGTCGGAGAGCTTATTTATTTGCCGTAAGTAGCGCAGGTAGAAAGTTGCCGAGCGATACAGTATCTCAAACAGAAATTGCGTGCGCTTGTAGGTGTGGAAAAGCCGCGCCGTGCGCTGGTTGAAACTTGCCATGACGGGCGTTTCTTCCAGGCAAACCGTGATTATGTATTGTTTCGTTAAAATGATTGCCAACGGTAGCGTGTCGTAGCTTTCCTCTTCGTAGACGATTGGCACGTTCGTCAAAATCATGACGGATTCGTCTTCGGTGTCCAAGTGCGAGCGTTCTTCCTCGTCGAGTGCGGCGCGCAGGAAGTCCGGCTCCACCTGCGTGAGCGAGCTGACTTCGCGCAATTCATACGGCGTCGGGTCTACGATGTTTATCCACGCGCCCTTCTGCAACGTCTTGAGAGTCAATTTCTCCAAATGACCCGACTCCTGCGATTTGTAAATCTCAACCAACGGTATCGCCCCCTTTCGTGCGGCCATTTTACTACAAAGCGGAAAGTTTTTTAAGCCGCCGAATGAAGGAAATTTTTTCGTGCCGTTTAAATTATCGCCTGCAAAGCTTGATTATGATTCGCTCCAACACTTCGACGCCTGCGCGGCCGGTCTTCAGCATAAAGTCGGCGTCCGCCAATTCGACGAAGGCATCCTCCAAAATTTTTTCCGAATAGCTTTTTGCCGTCGCGCCGAGCCGTTGAGCTATGTAGGGATTCATTTCCAAGGGTTCGCCGAGCCGTCTGCCCGTCACGCCTTGGGATATGAAATATTTCGCGCGCAACAGCCGCCGCACGTGATTGACCAGCAATGTCACGACCAGCGGGATTTTGGCGGGCGTCCGCGCTTGTTGCTTCAGCAGGTAGAGGGCTTTTTTGGGCTTGCGTTCGTCGATTGCGTCCGTCAAGGCGAAATTCGACACTTCGGGCGGCGCGAGCATGTTCTTGCGCAAATCAGCCGCCGTTATCTCCGAGCCCGGCACGTTGAGCGCAACCTTGTCCAATTCGTTTTCCAGATACCACAGCGATATTTCGGGCAAGATGCCGAGCCGTTCGTTGAAATGCTGTCTTGCCTCCCCGCGCATGATTTTGCCCAGCGATGAAAGTTTTTCGTTGAGCCAGTCGTCGACTTCCCACGGCCGCAACGCTTCCGCCTCCAAGACCGCGCCGACCTTGTCCACCAGCTTGTAAAGCTTGCGCCGCTTGTCCGCCGCCTTCGCCGTGAAGATTACATAATTTGTCGGTTGCATGTCGCTCAAGATGCTTTCGAGTCGCTCAAATTTTTTCTCCGAGCCGAAGTAGGGCGCATTCTTGACGAGCACGACGTTGCGCGGGGCAAAGAACGGCGAGCTGTCAATCGCGCTGATTATTTCGCCGAGGGCGGGCTTGCTGTCGCAGTCGAAGGTTACCAGTTCGGTAGCTCTGTCGACGCCCAGCCGCTCAAAAATTTTTTCACGCGCCTTGTCGATAAAAAAAGTTTCCGCGCCGCTCAACAGGTAAACGTTCTTGATTTCGCCGTCGAGCGCGCTCATAAAGTCTTTGAACTTCACGCTATCACCTCAAGGAGATGTTTTAAAATGATTCTTCGCGATGTTTACGCCGAGATTGACCTTGGCGCTCTTCGACACAATTTTACCGAAATTCGCCGCCGAATCAATCCCGCGTCGAAACTCTGCGCGGTCGTCAAGGCGAATGCTTACGGGCACGGCGCGCTTGAAGTGTCCAAAGTCGCCGTCGAATGCGGAGCCGATTTCTTGGCTGTCGCAACCGTCGACGAGGGTCTTGAACTTCGCCGCGCAGGTTTCGGCTTGCCGATTTTGATTCTGGGCTTGATACCGCATGAGGCCGTCCGCGCCGTCGTCGACGCCGATTTGACGCAAGCCGTCGCCGATTTTGCACTTGCCGAAAAAATTTCCGCCGCCGCCGTCAACTTGGGCAAAGTCGCCAAAATTCACTTGAAACTTGAAACTGGCATGGGCAGAATAGGTGTTGCGCCCGACAAAGCCGTCGCGCTTGCCGCCGAAATTTCGCGCCTGCCGAACGTCGAACTGGAGGGGCTGTTCTCTCACTTCGCCGACGCCGATTCGCCCGACAGGACGTTCACCAACCGCCAAATCAAAATCTTCAAGGCAACGGCGGACAAAATTCAAGCGGCGGGCATTGGGATAAAAATTCGTCACATTGCCGAATCTGCCGCCGCTCTGGACATCCCCGAGGCGCATTTCGATATGGTGCGTTCGGGCATAATAAATTACGGGCTTTATCCCTCCGCCGACGTGCGCCGAACGATTGAACTCAAGCCCGTTATGAAACTCGTCGCGAAGATTGTCTACCTGAAAAAAGTCGCGGCGGGTGTGTCGATAGGTTACGGTCGCGATTTCGTTGCCGCTCGCGATTCGCTGATTGCCACTTTGCCGCTTGGCTACGCCGACGGCTACATTCGCGCCTACAAAGGTTTTCACGTCGACATTCGCGGTCAGCTTGCGCCGATAGCCGGGCGCGTGTGCATGGACCAGACGATGATTGACGTGACGGACGTTGCAGGCGTTGCGCTCGGCGATGAGGCGATTCTTTTCGGCTCCGACCTTGTCACGACGGACGCCGCCGCCCGCCACTTGAACACGATTAATTACGAAGTCACTTGCCTGGTATCTGCGCGGGTGCCAAGGATTTTTGTCGGCTAGGGTTCGCCTCTAGCCAAATCAGCAGGACGGAAATATCGGCGGGCGACACTCCCGAAATGCGCGACGCTTGCCCTATCGAACGCGGCTTGACTTCCGAAAGTTTTTCCCGTGCCTCGACGCGTAAATTTTTCAGCGCTTGATAGTCGATGCCGTCAGGGATAAGTTTGTTTTCCAGTCGGTCAAGTTTCGCGGCAAGCTCAGCCTGTTTGCTTATGTAGCCCTCGTAGAAGATGCCGATTTCAACCTGCGCGGCTGCCTCGGCGGAAATGGCGGGCAAGTCGAAGGCGGTGCGCAATTTCTCGTAGGTGACGGACGGGCGGCGCAAAAGTTCGGCAAGCGGCATTGCGTTATGAATTTCGCCGACTTCAAGCGCGTTGAGTTTCCGATTGACTTCCGCGCTCGGCGTCAGCTTAATGGCGTTGAGCCGCTCCGTTGCCGATAAAATTTCCGCCCGCTTGTTTTCAAACAGCCTTCGACGTTCGGGCGAAGCCAACCCCAATCTTATGGCGTGCGGCGTCAAGCGCAAGTCTGCATTGTCCTGCCGAAGCAAAAGCCTGTACTCGGCGCGCGATGTCATCATGCGATACGGCTCTTGCGTGCCCTTCGTGACCAAGTCGTCAATCAGCACGCCGATATAAGCCTCCGACCGCTTGAGTATCAGCGGCTCGGATTTTTTTATGTAAGCCGCCGCGTTTATCCCCGCGATTAGCCCTTGCGCCGCCGCCTCCTCGTAGCCGCTTGTGCCGTTCGATTGTCCCGCCGAAAAGAAGCCCGCTATCGTCTTGAACTCCAGCGTCGGCTTGAGCTGCAACGGGTCAAGGCAGTCGTATTCAATCGCGTAGCCCGCCCGCATGATTTTGGCGCGTTCGAGCCCCGGTATCGTGTGCAGGAACTCAATCTGCACGTCCATGGGCATTGAAGTCGACATGCCTTGAACGTAGTATTCTTGCGTGTTCAAGCCTTCGGGCTCAAGGAAAAGCTGATGACGTTCCTTTTCGGGGAAGCGGATGATTTTTGATTCGATTGACGGGCAGTAGCGGGGTCCCACGCCTTCGATGATGCCGTTAGCCATGGGCGCGCGGTGCAGGTTGCGGCGGAGGATGTCGTGCGTGCGTTCGTTGGTGTAGGTCAGGTAGCAGTTGACGCGATTGGTCGGTGGCGTGTGCGTCATGAAGGAAAAATTTTGCGGAGGCTCGTCGCCGCGTTGAAGTTCCATTTTGCCGAAGTCAAGCGTCCTTGCGTCAACCCGCGCAGGCGTCCCGGTCTTGAAGCGCATGAGCTTGACGCCCAAAGCCCTAAGCGAATCGGAAAGCTTAATCGCCGCGCGTTGACCGTTGGGGCCGCCGTCGAAGATACTTTCGCCGATAATGATTCGCCCGCTAAGGTAGGTGCCGCTTGCCAAAATCACGGCGTCGGACAGAAAAGTTTCGCCCGTTTCCGCCTCGACGCCGATAATCTTACCGCCTTCGACGAGAATGTTTTCAATCAGCAGTTGCTTGAGGTCGAGGTTGTCGACGTTTTCGCAGACGCGTTTCATTGCGGCTTGGTAGATTTTCTTGTCGGCTTGCGCGCGCAGAGCTTGGACGGCGAAACCTTTGCCGGTGTTGAGCGTGCGGAATTGGATACAAGTTTCGTCGGCGGCTATGCCCATTTGCCCGCCGAGTGCGTCGATTTCGCGGACGAGGTGTCCTTTCGCGGGTCCGCCTATTGACGGGTTGCACGGCATCATCGCCAAATTTTCCAGCGATAAAGTTGTCAGCAAAGTCTTGCAGCCCAGCCGCGCAGAGGCAAGAGCCGCCTCAATGCCCGCGTGCCCCGCGCCGATAACTGTAACGTCGTACTTGTCCGCGATAAACAAAATTTTTCCTCCTTAGATGTCGAGATTTTTCACGAGCAGGGCGTTTTCCTCAATGAACTGCCTGCGCGACGGCCGCTTTGAAAGCGGCGGAACAGTTAGCGCGCCGTGCCGTTCGACAATTTCAACGAATCGCCGCGTCTTTAAATGTCAAGGTTTTTTACGAGCAAGGCATTTTCTTCAATGAACTGCCTGCGCGGCGCAACCTGGTCGCCCATCAAAATCGTAAAGAGTTCGTCGGCCTCCACGGCGTCGTTGACTTCCACCTTCAACATCGTGCGCTTCATAGGGTCCATCGTCGTTTCCCAAAGCTGTTCGGGATTCATTTCGCCCAAGCCCTTGTAACGTTGGACAGTCGCGCCGTCGCGCCCCACTTCGTCGAGCTTTTTGGAAAGTTCCTCGTCGCTGTAGGTGTACCAATGCTCTTTGCCCTTGCGTATCTGGTAAAGCGGCGGTTGTGCTATGAAAACGTGCCCGTGCTCGACCAGCGGCTTCATGTAGCGATAGAAGAACGTCAAAAGCAATGTCCGAATGTGCGCGCCGTCAACGTCCGCATCCGTCATGATGATTATCTTGCCGTAGCGTCGTTTGCTCAAGTCGAAGTCTTCGCTTATGCCCGTGCCGAACGCCGTTATCATCGTGCGAATCTCCGCGTTGGCGAAAATTTTATCGAGCCGCGCCTTTTCGACGTTCAAAATCTTTCCGCGCAGGGGCAAGATGGCTTGAAAACGTCTGTCGCGTCCCTGCTTGGCAGAGCCGCCTGCGCTGTCGCCCTCCACTATGTAAATTTCCGCCTTGTCGGGGTCTTTGACCGAACAATCGGCAAGCTTGCCCGGCAACGACGAAATTTCAAGCGCATTCTTCCGTCGGGTAAGTTCGCGCGCCTTACGAGCCGCCTCACGTGCCCGCGCAGCCATTACCGACTTTTCAAGGATTTGTTTCGTGACGGCAGGATTTTCCTCAAAGAATTCGCTCAAGCTTTCGTTGACGACCGCGCTGACCAACGAACGAATTTCGACGTTGCCCAACTTGGTTTTGGTCTGACCCTCGAATTGCGGATTGTGGAGCTTGACGCTGATAACCGCCGTCAAACCCTCGCGAACGTCCTCGCCGCTCAAGGTGCTGTCACTGCTCTTCAACAGGTTGTGCCGCTTGGCGAATTCGTTGGCGACTTTGGTCAGCGCGGTGCGGAAGCCGATTAGGTGCATTCCGCCTTCCTCGGTGTTTATGTTGTTGACGTAGCTGAAAATATTTTCCTGATAGCTGTCGGTGTACTGCATTGCCACTTCGACGACCGCATCGTCTCGCCGCCCGTTGAAGTAAATCGGGACGGGGTTAAGCTTTTCCTTTTTGCGGTTGAGGTGTTCGACGAAAGATTTTATCCCGCCGTCGAAGTGAAAGACTTGTTCCGCGCCCGTGCGCTTGTCGTTCAGAGAAATTTTTATGCCACTGTTGAGAAATGCCAACTCGCGCAGGCGGTGCTTGAGCGTGTCGAAATTGAACTCGGTGACCGTGAAAATTTCGTCGTCGGGCAGGAAGTGGACTTTGGTGCCCGTATCCTGCGCTGAGCCGATAACTTCAAGCGGGCTGACGGTCTCGCCGCGCGAAAAGGTTATCCGATAAATTTTGCCGTCGCGGCGCACTTCGACTTCCATAGACTTGCTTAGGGCATTGACGACGCTGACGCCCACGCCGTGGAGCCCGCCGCTGACTTTGTAGCCGCCGTCGCCGAACTTGCCGCCCGCATGCAAGACAGTCAAGACGACTTCGACCGCCGGCTTGCCGCTCTCGTGCATGTCGACGGGGATGCCGCGCCCGTTGTCGCTGACCGTGATTGAATTGTCCGCCTCTATCGTGACGCTTATATCGGTGCAGAAGCCCGCCAACGCCTCGTCAATCGAATTGTCGACGACTTCGTAAACCAAGTGGTGCAAGCCGCGCTCGGAAGTGGAACCGATATACATGCCAGGGCGCAAGCGAACTGCCTCCAACCCTTCAAGGATTTGAATCTGTTCCGCGCTGTAATCGCCCTCGACCGCCTCGACCTGCGCGGCCGCCTCGTCGAAATGATATTCGACCTCGTCGTCGTCGTCGTCATTATCTTGGGGTATCACGTGCGGAATTTTGTTTTCGTGCCGTTCGTCTTCGGGCTCGTCGCCGAAATCGTCTGTATGATATTTTTTTTCGTCCAAAATTTTTACCTCCGTTTCGCGGAAAGTTTAGCATAAAAAGCCTTTCGTGACAATAAAAAAAGCCCGCCCGGGGCGAGCCGCCTGTCAAAAGCTGAACATTCTTTCGGAGCCGCCGCCAACGCGCACTTCGCCGATATTCAGCGCGGTTTTGTTGATTGAGTTCTGCAAATCGTCCAGATAAATGCTTCGGAACTCTTCGGCCACGTCTTGCCGCGAAAAGTAGAAGCGCAAGTCAAGCTTGGTCTCGTCGTACACCCTGAAGACAAGTTCCGCCGCGCCAATGTATTCGGTCAGCACGCAAATCCTAAGCCACGTTTCCTTTTTGTCCTCGCCGGTTTCCTCGTCGCGTTCCTTTTCGTCGTAGATGCTAAGGTAAGTCGGGTAAGTCGTCTTTTCTTCGCCCATGTAGATTGGCATCAGCATTTGGAAGGAGCGTTTATCCTGCACGACGGAATTTTCGGCAGTCATGGCTCGGCGCATGGCGTTGGCGAAGTCGGATATGTCTTTGCCGGCGCGCTTGTAAGCTTTCGGGTTTATTCTCGACGCAACCATTGCCAAGTCGCACATCTGCATGAACGCCCACAAGCGCGGCAAGTCGGGCAATTTCTGTTGGACGGCGGCTTGCTGAATGGTGAGCGGGACATTTTGTTGACACAGGCGCAACAAATTTTGCAAGTGGCGCGCTTCGGTCTCGTTCATTGTCTGCGGCGTGTTGTTGATGAAATTTTGCAGGAGCGCGGTGTCGCGCGGCGTCATTTGCATTCCGCGCAGGAGAAATTGCGCGAGCCCCTTCATTGCGTCGGCGGTCTGCGGCGTGTTCTGCAAGTTTTGTTTAATCATTGAGTCTTTGGCGAATGCCATTTCCGCGCGCATGTGTCTTTGCCGAGCGATGAAGTCTTTGCTTAGCGGCTCTTGTTGAGCGAATTCGGGCGTCGTCGAGGCGGCTTGCGTGCCCTGCTGATTGAATTGCGTCGTCGTCGCCTGGCCTTGAGCGGTCGGTTGGTTGAAGGTCGCTTGCTGGCCTTGAGGCGTCGTCGGTTGGTTGAAGGTCGCTTGTTGTCCTTGAGGCGCGTTGGTCGGTTGGTTGAAGGTCGCTTGCTGGCCTTGAGCGTTCGTCGGTTG
>CAMJMR010000037.1 GCA_946407095.1 uncultured Selenomonadales bacterium
TCTCATAATACACTTACTATATCACTTTTTACCATTTATGAACACCTGTTCTAAGGACAAAAATTACGATTAATCGAATCGAAGGACGCGCCCGCCGCCGTCAAGCCCAGCTGACTTTGAGCCCTTTTGCTTAGCAAACGAAAGGGCGGCAAAATATTTTCACCTGTCGTCAAAGGCGGCAGATTTTTTTTTACCCTTATGTTATAATCGAAAAAATTTTTCGCAAGGGAGCGAGTCAAGTGTCTGCCGGGAGAATTACTCAGATTTGCATTGCAGGATTAGTTGTGAACTTAATCGGCTCGTTGGTGGCGGCGGCTTTAGATTTGCCCGTTTACCTCGACACAATCGGCACAATCTTTATCGCGTCGCTGGGCGGCTACGTGCCGGGCATTGCGGTCGGCTTCTTCACGCATCTTACCAAATCCTTCGTCGACCCGTCGCAAATGTATTTCTGCGCAATTAACGTTGCCATTGCGGTGTTCATCACGTTTTTGTCAAGGCGAGGATACTTTCACAGCTTCGGCAAGACTTTCCTCATGGTTCCCGCGCTGATTTTGTTTTCGGGTCTCAGCGATTTCTTCCTCGAAAATTTTTTAAAGTCATCAGACATCCTCCAGCCGATAATCGAATACAACAAGAACTTGGCAGCCAATTTCCCACAAGAATTCTTGGACAAGGGGCTTTCGGTTTTCTCGACGTACTTCCTGCTGAAATACGTTGTCCCGGCGAATGTCAAAAAAGCCTTCCGCATGATAGGGCAAAAGCAAGCTCCGCTCACCGACGAAATGAAACGCGTCGTCAATCAGGAAAGTTATCTTAAATCGTCCTTGCGCACGAAATTGATGGCGATTGTCGTATTGGGCTCGGTTTTGCTGTCTTCTTCCATTTCGCTGATAAGTTACTTTCTCTTCAAGGAAACGATGATTGAAGACCACATAAAGACGGTAGACAGTATGGTTACGCTCATCCTAAACGAACTTGACCCGAAACGCATTGACGATTATTTGACGCTCGGCACCAAAGCCCCCGACTACAACGAAATGAAAAAGCGGCTCTATGCCATGCGCAACAGCAACCCCGACATAAAATATCTTTACGTCTACAGGATTGAAGCGGACGGTTGCCACGTTATCTTCGACCTGGACACGGACACTCTGGCGGGCAGCAAGCCCGGTGACGTCATGGAGTTTGAAGAAAGCTTCACGCCCTACGTCGATGATTTGGTTGCGGGTAGACCGATTCCGCCGATTATTTCCGACGACAGCTACGGCTATATCCTCACGCTCTACAAGCCGCTCTACGACGCGAACGGCAAATGCCTCTGTTACGCGGGTATCGACTTCTCGCTGGATTTGTTGCGCACTTATGGCAGGACGTTCCTTATCAAGCTGTTTACGCTGTTCGCGGGCTGTTTCGTCTTTATCCTGGCGTTGGCGCACGGCTTTATCGAAAACAACGTCATAATTCCCGTCAACACGATGGCTTATTGCGCCCGAAATTTCTCTTACGAAAGCGAAGCAGATCGCGAAGAAAACTTTAACCGAATCAGAAAGTTGGACATCCGCACGGGTGACGAGATAGAAAATCTGTATCAAGCCCTGCTTATGACGATGAAAAATGTCCTGAACTATTTCACCAACCTTAAGCGCGCCAAGGTGCAAGTCACCAACATGCAAGTCAAAGTTATGGCAATGGACGAAATAGCCTACAAAGATTCGATGACGGGCGTCAAGAACAAAGCGGCTTATGACAGAAAACTTTCCGAGCTGGACGCGAAAATCGAAGCGGGGCAAGCGACCTTTTGTATCGTGATGATTGACGTGAATTTCCTTAAGCGCGTCAACGACACCTACGGGCACGAGCGCGGCAACGAGTACTTGATTAACGCTTGCAAGCTCGCCTGTTCGGTTTTCGGCAATGAGCACGTTTACAGGATAGGCGGCGACGAGTTCGTCGTGATAATCGACGACGACCAAGTTTCTATCGCTCAATATTTCGTCAAGCAGTTCAGAGCCGAAATGGACCGCAAAAACGCCAACGAATCGCTTACCCCGTGGGAAAAAATTTCGGCGGCAGTGGGCGTTGCCTATTACGAGCCCGTTTACGACAAATGTGCCGACGAAGTCTTCAAGCGCGCCGATAAGGAAATGTACGCCAACAAGCTTGCCATGAAGGCGCAAAGGACGGATTAAGGAGCTGTCGGCAAAAACTTGACGACTTGATTAATAATTGCGTGACACGAGACTAGCAATGCGCTAGCGTTGCGTATGAACGCGGGCAGTTAGTTTCAAACGTCGTCCCGTTGAGGCGCGACCGCTGTTTGCTACTTTTTAAAAGTAGTCCCATTCGGTGGCGACGTGCTTGCCGATAATCTTTTTGATTTTGTCGACGGGGAAAGGCGCCTCGTATTCGTCGAAGTAGCCGATTTCGACAATGCGCGCCTGATTGACGTCGTTGTTCTTGCCGACGGGCACGTCGACCACATCGCCCACGGCAAGCGTCTCGTCGTCGGTCTGGTAGGTGTAGTGCTTGTAGCTGCCCTTGAACTGCACTTTGCAGAAAATGTACTTGCCCTGCGCGGGCGCGATAACGGCGGGCACGGGCGACAGAATTTCAGCCGTTAAATCGGTGATGAATTCCTTCAGCACGTCGACGAACTTTCCGAAGCCCGGCAAGCTGCTTTCATTGAACAGCGCGTCAAAATTTTCAATCGAACCATCGTGACGGATGAGTTCGATTTTTATTTGCGCGGGATAGCTCCGCTGAAAGTCGTCTGCCTTGAGCCCGCCGAAGACAATCTGCGCGGCGGCGAAAAGTTTATCAATGTCCGCGCCGAGCCTGTAAAGGTGCATGGATTGGGGCTTGTAGAGCGTCAAAATATTTTCGCGGCGGTCGAGCGTCAAACGTTCGGCAATGTTGAAGCCGCCGCCCGATTCGCGGGAATAGTCGAGCGTGATTTTTTCGAGGCGTTGGCGGTCGACGAATTCAAGTTCGGGAACAAGCGCGTCGAGCCAATCGAGGAACCGCTCCCAATTTTCGGGATAAGCATTCGAGCCGTGCCCGCGATAAATTCTGTCGCCGTCCTTGAAAATCAATTCCCACTGCTCTCCGACGCTCACCGCCGACGAATACGCCTCCGCCCAATCGAAAATATTCAGCGCGTCGAGTTCGGCAAGGCGTGATTCGGAAAATCCGACGGAAAAGCTTTTTTTGTCAACGTCAAGCAAGCCGTTGCGCAAAACCTTGTACGACACGACATCGCTCTTTACAAAAACTTCGACGGTCTTGTAACCTTCCGCCGCGTTGCCGAGGGTGAACTTCATCTGTTTGGTCATTTACTCAATCTCCCACAGAAAATCGACGCTGTCGCTGACGTTAATGTCTTCGGGTTGCAGGTCGAAGGAATTTTTATCAACGGAGGCGCATTCGCCGTAAACAATCGTCTCTTGCGCCCGCGCCGCGTCCCACGAATAATTTATGTCGATGAGCCTGCCGAGCGTGACGCCCGACGCCGCGCAGAGGACTTTTGCTTTGCGCCTGGCATCTTTGGCAGCCGACTTCAAAATCTTGTCGTTGAGGGCGGCGGTGTCCTTCACGGCAAACGCTATGGAAATTTTCGGCTGCGTCAAGTTGGCGGCTATGATGTCGAGCGCGCGATTGAGTTTGTCGTTGTCGAAGTCGAAAGTCAATTTCAAGTCGTGACGGCATTCAAAGCCGACGAAGACTTTGCCGTAGCGTTTGGAGTTGCCGTCTTTGGTCTCTTCGTTTTCGTAGACGGCGCGCACGTTGAAATTGGTCGTCTTGAGGTCGTTCGCCTTGAAGCCCGCCTCGACAATCGCCTCGCGGAGCATTTCGACTTGCTGGCTGCCGATTTTCATTGCGGCGGAATAGTTATTGTTCTGCGCGGTCAAGCTTAGCGACAAGACGACTTGGTCGGGCGTCTGCGCGGCGTAACCTATGCCTCTTACGTGAATTCTGCGTTTTTCTTCCGTCATTGAAGTCATCCCCCAAAAAAGTTTTCGCGTATAAAATTCAACGCAAAAAAAATCCCCCCTGCCGAATTAGGCAGGAGGGGAAAATTTATTCGAGCGGCAATTTGTCGGCTCCGATTCAACGTTTCAATAGCTTTTAATGTTTAGGATCTACTTTTTCTTTGCTGCGCCCAAAGAAAAAGTAGCAAAAAGAAAGGGCGTGGCTACCGACCACCGCCGCAACGTTCGCTTTACCCGAAACTGCTTGTGCCGCAAAGAAAGCATCCGGCTTTCTGTTGCGGCGGCCGCCCGTCCATGGGCGGCCTCATGCTCTGAAACGTTTTCCTTACCGACAGCCTTTAATCGCTTTCGAGCGTCAAGGCTATTTCGTCGCAGTTCGGGAACTTCGGACACTCAATGCACTCTTTCCAGATTTTGTGCGGCAATGATTCTTTCGTCGTCAGCTCAAAGCCCAGCGACTTGAAAAATTCGGGGCGATAGGTCAGCGTGAAAAATTTCTTCACGCCGACGGCGCGCCCTTCCGCCAAAAGCCGCTTGACTATCGCCGAGCCTATGCCCTTGCGCGAAAAGTCTTCGTGCACCGCCATAGATCGCACTTCCGCCAATTCGTTCCACGTCAAGTGCAATGCGCCCACGCCGACGATTTTTTTCGACGCAACCTCCTCCGCCACGACGAATTCCCTTAGCGTCTCGTAAAGCGTGCTGTGCGGCTTGGGCAACATGACGCCTTTCGACGCGTAGCCTGCTATCAATTCATGAATCTCGTCGACATCCGCGAACGTCGCCTTGCGGTATTCAAACATTCAAGCTCACCTTTGACTTCAAAATTTCAATCGTCTTCTTGACGCCGGAGCGCGTGTCGTCCTTGGGCGTCCAACCTAAGGCGCGCAGTTTGTCGTTGGGAGTAATCGCGTTGACTGCCTTGGAAAAGCCTTTGGCTTGCGTCGCGTTCGGCAGCTTGAAGACGACCTTTCTGCCCGCAAGCCCGCTGATATACTCGGCAATCTCGCGCAGGGAAAGAATTTCGCTTGAGTCGGCAACATTGTAAGCCGCGCCGCATTCGCCCTTCAGCAGGCAATAGAGAATGCCGCTCACGCAGTCGTTGACGCAACAAAAAGAAAATCTCGGCAAGCCTTGACTTTTCAGGACGATATCCTCGCCGCGCACGCCGTTCATTATGAATTCGCTCATGGCCTTGCTGTCGTCAAGCCGCATCGTCGCGCCGTAAGTTCTGGACAAGCGCGGAATCACGACGTCGAGCCCGTATTGGCTGATATACGCTTGGCAAAGCGCCTCGCCCGCCCGTTTGCCTTCGGTGTAACATGCGCGCAAGGTGTTGCAGTCAATGTAGCCGCAATAGCTTTCGTCGAAGCCATCCTCGTCGCGCAGAGCATTGCCGTAGACTTCGACGCTGGAAAGGAATACGAAGCGTTCAATGCCGTGTTTGCGCCCGAATTCCAAAAGATTTTGCGTGCCGATAAAGTTCGCCGTCATGGTGCCTACGGGGTCAGTCGAATAGAGGAGCGGGTGCGTATTGCTCGCCGCGTGAATTATGAAGTCGACGGGGCGGTCAAGTTCAATCGGCGCGTTGACGTCCAGCTTGACGAAGACGAAATTTTTGTCGCCGAAGTAGTCGGAGAATCTTTCCGCCGCGATTTTCTCATTGCGTCCCGCCGCACAGATTGTCACATTCAAGCCGTCGTCGCGATTCTTTTTCATCAGCACATCGACAAGCGTCGTGCCGATAAGCCCGCTCGCGCCCGTCAGCAACAAAGTTTTCCCGGCAAGCTTTTTCCACGGCAGATTTTCGGCGGCAATGCCCGCCACGTCCGCCGCGTAGAGTTCGTGCTTAATGTACATGCTTACACCTCACTTGAGCCACTCGGTCTTTTTCGCGGCAAGCAGAGCCTTGAACAGTTCGATATCGTCGACGGTTGTGATTTTGATATTCCTGTCGGAGCCGCTCGCGAAATACAGCGTCTCGCCCAAGTCAACCATCATGGTGTTGGCGTAGGCGGAGCCGTGAATGCCAATTTCCTCGGCGAAAGCCTTTTCGTAAGCCCAAAGCATTTTCCCGAACTTGTAAGCTTGCGGGGTCTGCACGCGGCGGAGCGTGTCGCGCACAATGTATTCGCGGGTGCTTATCTCGTCGGTCTTGCGGAAAATCTGTTCGTTGTAGGGCAAGCTGGTCACGCCGTTGCCGTATTTCCTGCAGGTGGCGATAACGTCCGAAAGAACTTCCTCGTCGACAAGCGGGCGAATGCCGTCGTGAATAACGACAATGTCGTCGTCCGCGCAGAAATCCTTCATGGCAAAGACGCCGTTGCGAGCCGATTCTTGAACGGTCGCGCCGCCGTTGACCACCTGTTTGAGCTTGGTTATGTTGTATTGGCGGGAATAGGCGCGCAAAATGTCTTGCCAACCGTCGAGGCAAACGACAACGATGCCGTCAATTTCGGGGTGTTTCTGGAAGTTTTCAAGCGTGTAAATGATAATCGGCTTGTCGTAGACGTTAATGAACTGCTTGGGGATGTCTTGACGGGTGCGCTGTCCTTTGCCCGACGCCAGCAACAATGCGTAAATACTCATAAAAAATCGCGGCATTTCTGCCGCAAGTCACCTCCGTGAATTTATTTGAACGCCGTCTTTTGGAAATATTCTTTGTAAGGAATGTCTGCGCTGTATTCGTATGAATGCGAATAAGTGATAACCAACTTATGCCAGTCGCCGTATATTGCCGTCAGAATTTCGTCGTAACCGACAGGGACAGGCAATTCGATTTTTTCAAACGGCAAATAAACGGCTTTGCTGAAACTTTCCATGGTGTAAGAGAGCCTTTGTTCCGTAAGCGTGTAATGCCTTATTTCGCCGACGTAGGGCGCGGGAAAATAATTTTTCAGCAAAAACAGCTCAAACGAACGGGCTCTTGTTTTATAGGCTTGTCTAATGAAATTTTCCAGTTCGTCATAAGGAAGTAAAAATTTTTCGTTGTTTTTCATGGCATTTCTTACATGTTCGGGCAAGGAAACAGCCATCAGCAATTCACGCGAAATTTCAAAGTTATCGGCACTGTTTTCATCGGGAAAAGGCGGACAGGGGTCAAGGCACAGCAAATCAATCCAGACCGCATAAAAAACATTTTTCCTGGCATCCGGCATGAGGAAAGTCGTTCTGTCGTCCACAAGCCGCATCAACGGGTGGAAAGGTGCCCATGCGGGAAATTGTTTTTCTTGTTCCGCCGAAATCAGCGGCAAATCTATATCAATGGGTTGTTCAAAATCTTCGTCCGTTTCCAAGCGATAATTGAACCAATACCACGTGTGATAGTGCGGATGATTTTTCAATTCCTCTTCGACGACGCTTTTGAACTTTTCGTAGTCGGGGCGCAGCATGACCAAGTCAATATCGTCGTCCCAAGGAATATAGCCTTTGTGTCGCGCCGCGCCAAGGAGCGTACCGCCGTAAGCGAACCAGCGCAGATTGTGTTTCTTGCAGATGCGGGCGAATTCGTTTATCAATTTGATTTGCGCATTCCAAAGTTTTTTTCTGTGGCTCGTGACCAAAAAGCCTGCGCGCATTTCGTCGTGGTCTATGTCTTCAATAAAAACGTCGCGCTCGTCGCTTTCGGAGGCGGTCGCCGCTTTTTGCCGAAGGAGTTCATTTTGTTCGCGCAGAAGGTCGTTTTGCTCTTGAAGCAGACGGTTGCGTTGAATAATCGAGTTCATGTCGTCCGATGTCATTTGCCGATTCGCCTCCTTAAGAAAATGTTGCCGAAGTCTTGAGATATTCTTCCCAAGAAATGTCAGTGCTGCAATCGGTGACGTGCGGCCAATACATTCGCGGCGTGCGCCAGTCGCCGTAAAAATCCGTCAAGACCGACTCGTAACCTGTCGGCGCGGGCAATTCGACGTTCTCGAAGGGCAAATACGTCACGTCGCGGAAATCCTTCAGCTGATAAAATTTTTTCCCCTGCACGACGCACCAATCGCGCATATCGCCCACGTGTTCGGACTCGAAATAAATTTCCGCCAAAAGCTCTTCCAGCAAAAGCCCGCGATCCTTGTAGGGCAGGCGCATGAAATCTTGCAGGAGGTCGTACTCTACGGCAAGCGGAACATTTTTTTGTATTGCGTCGTAGATTATTTCGGGGTGAACCGTCGCGATGAAAAACATTTGCGCCGCCTCGAAGTTCATTTGGCGATTTTTATCGGCGAAGGGCGGCAACGAATCCAGCGGGAAGACGTCAAGCCAAATGCTTTGGTGCATACTCTTTTCGCCCGGGAACTCGACAAAAAGCGTGCGGCTGTCGCGTATTTTTATCAGCGGGAAAAGCGGAGCCGCTATCGGGTATTCTTCAAACTGCTTGCGCGTTATCAGCGGCAAAGAAAAATCTGTTCGCGCGGAGGGCTCGTCTATTTCCAAGCGATAGTTATACCAGATGTCCGCAAGATACGGCGGCTTAATCTCGGATTCGACTATCGCCCTGAACTTTTCGTAGTCGGGGCGCAACATGGCAACGTCGGCGTCGTCGTCCCAAGGGATGAAGCCTTTGTGGCGCGCCGCGCCTATCAACGTGCCGCCGATTATGAACCAAAGCAGATTGTGTTTCTCGCAGATGCGGGCGAACTCTTTTATCAGATTGATTTGCACGTTCCAAATCTTTTTGCGTTGGCTCGTGACCAGAAAGCCGTAACGCATTTCGTCGCGGTTTATGTTGTCGATGAAAACTTCGCGCCCGTCGCCGCGCTTTAAGGCCGCTTGGCGCAGAAGTTCATTTTGTTTGCGCAACAAGGCATTCTGTTCCCGCAAAACGTCGTTAATGTCCTTTGCCATAAAGTTCCTCCTTGAAAATTAATCGCGGCGAATTTTATCACAGCAGCTGGAAAGTTTCAATCAGAAACGCGGCGCGCCGTGTCATTCCTAATTGTCGAAGGGCGTGGCGTTCATTTCCAGGCGCGGATTGTTGTCGCTTATCCAACCGAGTGCCCATTCGTTTTCGAGTAGCAACACGGGATTATCAGCGCGATCTAGCACGAACATTCCTCTGTCGGCACCGCGCAGGCTTGCGGGAGTGACTTTCGTGCCGTCATTGAACTTAAGCCAACGCGCCACTTCAAACGGCAACATCGTCAGCAAAACGTCGACGCCGTATTCGGACTTCAAGCGATACTGCAAGACTTCAAACTGCAACGTGCCGACCGTGCCCACGACGTAAGATTCGGTGCCCGCGCCCACTTGATTGAAAAGCTGAATTGCGCCTTCCTGCGTCAACTGGTCAATGCCCTTGGCGAACTGTTTGCGCTTCATGGTGTCCTTTGCCTGCACGCGAGCAAATTTTTCGGGTGGAAACGTCGGGAAGTCTTCAAACTTGAACTTGTGCGCGGCGTCGGTGAGCGTGTCGCCTATTCCGAAAATGCCGGGGTCGAATAAGCCCACAATGTCGCCCGGAAAAGCTTCGTCGATTATCTGTCTGTCCTGCGCCAAAAATTGTTGCGGTTGCGAAAGTTTTATCAGTTTGTCGCTCGGCGCGTGCCAAACAGTCATGTTGCGCTCGAACTTGCCCGAACAAATCCTTATGAACGCCAGGCGGTCGCGGTGCGCGGGATTCATGTTTGCTTGGATTTTGAACACGAACGCCGAAAATTTTTCGTCTTCGGGCTCAATCACTCCGTCACTCGAAAGGCGCGGCGCGGGCGGCGGCGCAAGTCGCAAATACTCTTCCAGAAAATTTTTCACGCCGAAATTTGTCATCGCTGAGCCGAAAAACGTCGGCGTCAAATCGCCCGCGTCAATTTTCGCCTTGTCGAAACTTTCGCCCGCCTCGTCAAGCAACATCAAATCATCTTGCAGCGCGTCGAAATTCTCTTGCCCGATTCTGTCAATGACCTGCGCGGAATCGGGCGAAAAAATTTCGGACGCGCGTTCTTTTTGCCCGTGAGTCGTGTCATCGGCGAAAAGTTCAATCAGATTCTTTTGGCGGTCGAAGACGCCCAAATATTTTCCGTCGACGCCGACAGGCCAATTCATCGGGTAGGCGCGAATGCCCAAAACGTTTTCGAGTTCGTCCATCAAGTCAAGCGGAATTTTGCCGTAGCGGTCGAGCTTGTTTATGAACGTGAAAATCGGAATGCGGCGTTCGCGGCAGACTTTGAAGAGCTTCTTGGTTTGAGCCTCCACGCCCTTGGCGGCGTCGAGAATCATAACCGCGCTGTCGACGGCCATAAGCGTGCGGTAGGTGTCCTCCGAAAAGTCTTGGTGGCCGGGCGTGTCGAGGATGTTGATTCGGCAGCCCGCGTAGTCGAATTGCAGGACGGAACTGGTGACGGATATGCCGCGTTGCTTTTCAATTTCCATCCAATCGCTGACTGCATGGCGTTGCGTCTTGCGAGACTTAATCGAGCCCGCAAGGTGAATCGCGCCGCCGTAGAGCAAAAGTTTTTCGGTTAGCGTCGTCTTGCCCGCGTCGGGGTGCGAGATTATTGCGAACGTCCGCCGCTTGGTTATTTCTTCGGTGAGTGTCAAAATTTGTCGGCTCCTTTCAGTGTTGGGGAATTGGCTTTGTCGGCTCCGATTCGGCGGTTCGATTGATTTTAAGTTTTAGAATCTACTTTCTTTCACCGAGGAAAGAAAGTAGCAAAGAAAGTCACCGCTACGCGCGGGGCGGATACCGTCTACTAGCGAAACGCCCGCGCAACCCGAAACCGCTCATGCCGCTATGAAACCTTCCAAGTTTCAAGTCGCGGCGGGTCGACATCCCTGTCGACCCTCGTCCCTTGCAACGTATTCCTTTATTTGCCAACAGCCCCTAAAAAAGTTTCTTCGTAGACGCCGCGCAGGGTCGTCAAGTTGTCGACGTTCAAATTTTTGTGGCAAGCCCAACCCTTGGCGTTAATTTCCATAGTTTGACGGTCGGCGGCGGTGTAGGACGTCCAATGCGGGATAAGCGCGTTATTCGGGTCGCCCGTCGCCGCGAAGGCTGCCCATGACGCTTGAACCTGCTTTACCAATTTTTTTGACGGGCGCGGCTCAATGTCAGGGCTTGGGTTGCCGAAGACGAACGGCAAATCAACCGCGTGACACGAGCCCAAATCATTGACCGCCGCCTTTTGACTGAACAGATAATAGTAAACGTCGTCGAACGCCGATTGATATTCCGCCGCCAACTCTTGACCGACGCGCCAATCCAACTGATTCGCGAATTCAAAGTAGCGTTCGGGCTCGGCAAGCTCCGTGTGATTCGGCTCCCATGCCGCGTAAACGTCTTCCAACTTTTGCGCATCCTCCGAGTAAAGGACGCCATTAAACGCGCTGTGATAATTTTTCATCTGCTTAACGATATTGTCGTAATACAAGCTCCAATAACGCCATTCGTCGGCTGTGGTGCCCGTCAAAAGTTTGACGCCCTTGCTCGCGCCGTCCTTCAACGCTTTGAACGGCAGTTCGGGCAAAAATTTTCCGTCGCACGTCGGGAAGAAGCCGACATCCGAGGCAAAAGGTATCTCCGCGCAAAATTTTTCGTAAAGCTGTTCCAATTCGGCGGTGGGCTTTGCCATAAGCTCCGACATTTTTTCGCAGCCGCTAACTTCCATGAATTTGTCGGCGAGTACGGCTGAATGTTGCGGGTCGTGACAGAAGATGGCGTGCCCCGATTGCGCTATCGCCTTGCCGAACAAACCCTGCGCGGCGGGCGTGACGGTCAGCAAGATAGTTGAGATTGAGCCGGCACTTTCGCCGAAGACAGTCACGTTGTCGGGGTCGCCGCCGAATGCCGAAATGTTTTCCTTAACCCACGTCAACGCCGCCACTTGGTCTTTGATACCGAGATAACCGCTGTCGCCTAAGCTAGAATCAATGCTTGCGAAGTTCATGAAGCCGAAGATGTTCAAGCGGTAGTTAATCGTGACGAGAACGACGTCGTGCGCCGCCGCGAAGTTCGTGCCGTTGTAAATGGGGTCGCCGCTGCCGCCGCTCACGAAGCCGCCGCCGGGTATGAAAACCATGACGGGCAAGTTCTTCGCCGCGCCGCGAGTGAAAACGTTCAGCTTCAAGCAGTCTTCGCTTTGCTCAAGGAGGGAGGCGGGCTCAACGGGGTCGCGGTCTTGAATCGGCGAGCAACCGAATTTTTTTGCGTCGAAGGTTTTATCGCTTGCCTCCAAAGATTCGGGCGCGTGCCAGCGCAAGGCTCCGACGGGCGGCTTGGCGTAGGGGATGCCCAACCACGTTTTCACGCCGCGCTTACCGACGAAGCCGTTGTAAGTGCCGTAACGAGTCCGTGCCGTGCAAGTCTTGGCGGCAGTGGCGTCGTGTGGAAAAAAATTCGTCGCGGCAAAGGCAAGCGTCGTGATGGCAGCGGTTTTTATGAAATCTCTGCGCGAAATTTTTTCAATCAAAGCAAATCGCTCCTTCCGAAATTATGCGCTAAAGTTTAAATCAAAACGGCTTGAAAGTCTACGCGGCGGCGGCCTTTCGTGATTGAAAACTTTGCGGGCGTGTGGTAAATTATGACGCGTTGATAGACTTCTATGTTTAGGATCTACTTTCTTTCAGTGGCGAAAGAAAGTAGCAAAGAAAGCCACCGCTACGCGCGGGGCGGATACCGACCACCGGCGAAGTGCCCGCTCTACCCGAAGCCGCTCGTTGCCGCTCACGACGCATCACGCGTCGAAACGCGACAGGGGGCGCGCGTCCATGCGCGCCTCACTTCTTTACAACAGTCATCGGAAAGGAAAAAGTATGTCCGATAAGCTGAAAGAAATTTTCCAACGCGAACTTGAAGAGCTAAAGCAAAATAAAATTCGGGCGATTGCGTTGGGCGTGTGCTTTGTCGTCGTGCTGATTGTTTGGGCGATTGACGACGGCTCAAGCGGCGACGAAATTGTTTTGGACGACAAGCCGCCCGTCACGAAGGATTTGCCCGTCAAAGTCCTGCCTGTCGAGAAAAGCCCCGACGGTGTCACGGTCGTCCTTGGCGCGAATGCCGACGCCTTGTTTGTCGGTGACCCGTTCGCCGTCGAGGAAAAGCCCAAGCCTCCTCCGAAGCCCGAACCTCCTCCGCCACTTCCCGTCATTCCCGCGCCGTCAATCGTGATTCAACCGCCTGAACCTCCGACGCCGCGCGAAACACTTACCTTGACGGGCACGGCGATAAGCGGCGACAACAAAACCGCAATGATTCTGCGCGGCAATGAAACGTTATTCGTGACGACGGGCGAAGAAGTCGACGGGCGGCGAATCGTCGACATAACGCCAGAATTCGTGACCTTCGACGACGGCGAGCGCATTTTTCTGCAAAAGGGGTTGGACTGATTGACGCTGAAAAATTTCCTGCCGCTCTTGGTATCGGCGGCTTTTTTTGTGCCCGCGCAGATTCAAGCCGCTCCGATGACGTTAAGCGTGCACGACGCCGACCTCCGCGCGACGATAATGCTGGTGGCGAAAACCGGCGGGCTCAACGTCTCAATCGACGACAGCGTCAAAGGCAAAGTCTCAATCTCTTTGGCGGGCGTCGAGCCGCTACAAGTCCTGCAAATCCTTGCCAAAACGAAAAGCTTGCAAATCATGCGCGAGGCGGGCGTCTATATCGTGACGGGCTCAAGCGTGGAAGCCATGCAAAGCTACGTTTTCCCGATACGCTACGGCGACGCAGAAATTTTGCGCGACGCGGTGATTATGTCCCTTGACCCCGATACCGAACGCCTCCCGAATTCGACGACGCGTATCAGAAATTCCGACGGCTCCTACACCTACCGCTACACTTTTCGCGACGACGACAGCTCCGGCAACGACAGCTACGCCGAAAACGTCAAGCGCAAGGACAGAGTTTATATCAATCCCGAAACCAATTCGCTGATTCTCTTCGGGACGCCCGCCGAATACGAGCGCGTTAAAAATCTTTTGGCGACGCTGGACGTTGAGCTTAAGCAGGTCTCCGTCGAGGCGAAATTTTTAATTATTAACAAAGAGGAAACTAAAAATCTCGGAATAGATTGGATATTATCTTTAACAAATAAAAATCGTTACGCGCTAATAGAAAACATGACAAACTCAAATGATTACGAAGCAATTCAAATCGGGCGTTCGGCGGGCAATTTGGGTAATACTTGGGACTTCGTTGCAAGGATTAACGCGCTGGTTACGAACGGCAAGGCGAAAATTCTTTCCCGCCCGAATGTCTCGACGATTCAAGGGCGCGAGGCCGTAATTTATGTTGGCAATACCGTTCCTGTAGAAAAAACCCAAACAGTAGATTCGGTAACAACATCTGCTTATGATTATCACGACGCAGGAATAAAATTGAAATACACTCCACACATAAACACAGACGGCACGATAACCGCGAAACTTTACACTGAAGTCAGTACACCTGAATATGATGAAGATGCGGGGGCTTACAGATTTAGTGTGCGCACGGCGGAGACGACTGTCACTGTGCGAGACGGCGAGCCCATGATTATCGGCGGGCTTATCGGCGCGGAGGAGGCTAAATCCGTCAGCAAAATTCCGTTCCTTGGCGACTTGCCGATTTTGGGCGCGCTGTTCCGCAATCACCGCAAAAGCAAATCCGAATCGGAACTGATGATTTTTTTGACGGCGCACGTCTTGGAGGGCGGCTCAAATGTATCCGATAAACCTTGACGTGGCGGGCAAGCCTTGTGTCGTGGTGGGCGGCGGCGAGGTTGCCCTAAGGAAAATTCGCGGGCTTTTGGCGGCGGGCGCGAAAGTCAAAGTCATAGCCCCCGAAATCTGCGCGGGTGTCGAGGAACTTTTTCGGCGAGGAGAAATTTCCTTGACGCGTGAAAAATTTTTGGAGACGATGCTTGGCGACGAACTGATTCTAATCGCGGCGACAGACAGCGCGGCAGTCAACGGGCAGGCTTGCGAGGCGGCGAAGGCGCGGAAAATTTTGGTCAACGTCGTGGACGCGGCGGGCGGCAATTTCAACGTCCCGTCAACGATTCGGCGCGGCGAGCTGTTGCTTACCGTTTCGACGGGCGGACAATCCCCGGCGTTCTCAAAATTCGTTCGGCAGATGCTTGAGCTTGAGCTCGGCGAAAATTTTGCGGCGGGCTTGAAAATAATTTCTGCGCGGCGGCGGGAAGTCAAACGCCTTTTGCCGAATCCTAAGGCGCGACAAAATTTTTGGCAACGAATCTTGACGCAGGAGACTTGGCAACTTTTGAAACTGGGCAAGCTTGACGAACTGAAGGCACTTCTTGAAAAAGCGATTTCACGCTTGTAAACGGACGAGGGACTGTTGGTAACGAAGACGTTGCAAAGGACAGAGGCCGCCATGGATGGCGGCCGCCCGCGCTATTGAGCGTGACGCGAAATAAGCGGGCACAGACGGCTTCGGTTGACGCGGGCATTGCGGCGGTGGTCGGTATCCGCCCCGCGCGCAGCGGTGGCTTTCTTTGGCAACGTGAACGTTGCATCCGGATAGCGCGTTGAAACTCGTTGACGGCTTAAGGGTGGATGCCGCGTCCCAGCTGTTCCCCCGCTTCTAAAGCGGGTCTTTGGCCAGTCAAAGAAAAGTTGATACTAAACATAAAATTCATTGAAACGCCGAATCAGAGACTTGGAGGCATTAATCGACAATGCACTTGAAGATTTTGGGGCTCAATCACACGACGGCACCGATTGAAGTCCGCGAGCGATTCAGCATAGGCAAGGACGCGATAAGGCGCGGGCTTGAAAACCTTGACGGCTACGACGGCTTGAACGAGGCGGTCGTCCTAAGCACGTGTAATCGCAGCGAAATTTACGCGGTGACGGCGGCGGGTTGCGAGGACAGCGTTTATCAGTTCCTGGGCGACTTAATCGGCGGCAACGTCGATAAAAATCTGCTTTACGAGTTCGACGACGAGGCTTGCGCGGAACATCTGTTCGAGGTGTCGGCGGGGCTTGATTCGCTGATTTTGGGCGAGGGGCAAATCCTTTCGCAAGTCAAAGAGGCATACTCAATCGCCAAAGCCGCGCAGGCGACCAACACGATTTTAAACACGCTGTTCAATCGGGCGATAGCGGCGGGCAAGCGCGTCCGCACCGAAACGAAAATCGCGTACAATTCGGTATCGGTATCGTCGGCGGCGGTGGAGCTTGCGGCAAAAAAACTCGGCGGGCTTGTCGGTCGGAGCGCGTTAATCTTCGGCGCGGGCAAAATGGCACAGCTTACGGCTCAACATCTGCTTGCGCACGGCGTGGCGAAAATTTTTGTGGCGAATCATCACTTGGAGCGCGCGGAGGCAATGGCGGCGAAAATCGGCGGAGAGGCAGTCCCTTGGGAGGAGGCGTTCACCGGCGCGGCGCAAGTCGACATAATCATCACATCGACGGGCGCACCTCATTACGTCGTCAAGCCGTGGCAAACGCAACAACTCATGACGCGACGGGCAGGACGCGGGATATTTTTCATCGACATAGCAGTTCCGCGCGACGTAGACCCCGAAGTCGGCAAGATAAAGGGCGTGACGCTCTACAACATTGACGACCTTGAATCGGTGGTGGAAAAAAATTTGCAGGCTCGGCAACGGGAGGCGTTGCTTGCGAAAAAAATCGTGGCGGAGGACGCGGCGGCAGTCATGGAGCGGTTCAAGTACTTGAAGTTTCAGCCGCTGATGGCGCATTTGTCGGAGCGCGCGGAGCAAATCAGACTGCGCGAACTGCGACGGGTGGCGGGCAAGCTGTCGGACTTAAGCGACGACGAACGCAAAATCTTGGAGCAAATGACGCGCCGAATCGTCCGCAAGCTGTTGCGAATGCCAATGATGAACTTAAACGCCTCGGCGGGCACCGACGCCGAAAATTTCTACGCACAGGCCGTCAAGGCACTGTTCACGGAGGAGGCGAAAACTCTTGCGCAAAATTAGAATCGGAACGCGGGCAAGTCGATTGGCGTTGTGGCAAGCGGAATTCGCGGCGGCGGAGCTGAAAAAATTTTTCCCCGCGCTCGAAGTCGAACTCGTCAAGGTGCACACGACGGGCGACAAAATTTTAGACGCACCCTTGGCGAAAATCGGCGGCAAAGGTCTCTTCACGAAGGAACTGGAGCTTCAGCTTGCAAGCGGCGCGATTGACTTGGCGGTTCACAGCTTGAAGGACGTGCCGACCGATTTGCCCGCAGGCTTCCGAATCTCGGCGATAACTCGGCGCGCTCAACCCTTCGACGCCTTCGTAAGCAATCGCTGCGCAACCTTCGACGCATTGCCGAAAAATTCTGTCGTAGGCACGTCAAGCTTGCGGCGAGCGGCTCAAGTGCTGTCGATGCGTCCCGACTTGCGAATCAAAAATCTGCGTGGGAATGTCGAAACGCGACTGCGGAAATTGGACGCGGGCGACTTCGACGCGATAATCTTGGCTGCGGCGGGCTTGGAGCGACTGGACTACTCGTCACGAATCAACGAACTTTTGACGGAGCTGATACCGGCGGCGGGTCAGGGCGCATTGGCGATTGAAACCCGCGCAGATGACGACGAAACCATTCAGCTTGTGCAGAGGCTTAACGACTCGGAAACCTGCGCGGCTGTCACGGTGGAGCGGGAATTTTTGCGGGAAGTCGGTGGCAGTTGCCAAGTGCCCGTCGGCGTGTTCGCGAAGGTTGACGGCGGACAAATCAGCGTTCGCGCGCTAATCGCCTCGACGGACGGTCAACGCCTCGTCAAAGCCACGGAGACTGCGCCGCTCGCCGAACTAGACGGTTTGGGCAAAAAAATAGCCGCTCAACTGTTGGACAGTGGCGGTCGTGAAATTTTGGGCTCGTGAACGCGGGCTTTTTTGCAACGTGACGGCCGCTTTAGAAGCGGCAGAACAGATAGCGCGCCGAATCGTCCGACACTTTCAGCTGACAGCCGCGCTTATACGCAACGTTGCGCATTGCTGGTTTCGCAAAAAAATATTCCCGCCGAGTGTTCGACGGGATTTTTTTATCGGAAAAGATTTTTGTTCTTGCTGATAAGCTCGCCCATCAACATCTTTCCGCGAATGTCGGGGTGAATGCCGTCAACCGAAAAGCCGTAGTCCATAGTGCCTTGCGCGTCGTAGAAATACGGCTCCAAGTCGATAACAAATTCCTGTTTCTTGAGGTATTCGTTAATCTGCTTAAGTTTGTCGTACCAATCGGGGTCGGTGGGCGTGCGGAAGGCGCTTTGCAAGTTGGCGGGATTAATCGGCATGAGCGTGAGGAAAATCGGGCGAATGTCATTTTGCAGACAAAGCTTGCCGATGCCCGCCAAGTCGGCGATAACATCCTCGGCAGAAATGCTTGCGTCGCGCAAACAGTTCGCGCCCGTCGAAATGATCAGGTTGCGCGGCTTGAGCGGCAGGACATCCTGATTGAAACGTTCAAGCGTCGTGTGCGCCGTGTCGCCGCTCCTGCTGACGTTGACGACGGGGAAGTCGATGTAAGTTTCGTAGCTGTATTGCAGGGCGCGCGGGGAATAGCTGACTGCGCCGCCGCCGTGACTAATGCTGTCGCCCAAAACCGCCACGTCCACGCCGCCCGTGTAGTCGTCGACGATAAAGCGTTCGCTGTTCGACCAAGTGCCAATCGGCTGATTGTTTTCGTCCAGGGCTCTGACGCGCCAATAATACGCTCCGGCATAGGGACGCCCGTATTCGTCGTAGCAACTGCTGACATCTTCGGAAATCATGCGCCATACGCTGTCGGGGCTCGGCTCGGTGTCGTTTTCGACGGCGGGCGGGTGAATCAGCATTTCCACTTCGTACTTCGCCGCGTCGTGAATCGGTATCCAATCGAACACGTGATAAATCGGCTGCGGCAGGCAGTCAATGAAGTCGAAGTTGTTAATCAGCGGACAATTCGGCATGGGCTTGGATATGTCGACGACGATTTTTTCTGCCTTGCTGAATTCGCCAATCGGCTCGTGGTGCAAGCCCAAAGCCCTCGCTCGCCAATAAAGTGCGGGAAGATTCGCAAACGGGCGCAAGTCGGCTTGATAGCCGTTGGTGAAAATTTTCCGCGTGCTGTCGAGGTGATGGCGCGTCGAAAGGGCAATGCCTCCCTCAACTTCGGGCGGCGCGTCCAAAAGTTCAAGTTCGTAGCAAACGGCATTGGGCACGGTATGCCACACCAGGAACGGCATCAAGCTGGCGGGATTGTCGGTGTCGTAGTGGTAAATGCTGACCGGGTGCGGCGGCGTCGGGAAATTGGGATTGGCGTAGATTTTCGGGCTGCGATAAATTTCTCCGAACAAACCGCGCGCCGTCACGAAGTAATAAGTTTGAATGGGCGCACGCGGCACAATGTAGCTTGCCGAACGCGTTTCCTCCTCCTTTAGCACGTGAAAGGGCGGCGAATCTTCGACGAGCCCCGTCGTGCGGCTGACCGTCGTTATTTTGTAGACGCAAGGGTAGGGCAACGGTCGCCACGTCATCAGCGTGTCGTCGCCTTCCTGCGCAAAGCTCACTTCCAACAGCCGCCCGTTGAGTTGCAACACGTCGGTCTTTTCGGCTATGTACAGGCTGAACAGCGAAAAGAAACTCATCAGCGCGGCGATTATCGCGAACGTCAAAAAATTTTTCATAAGTTGAAGTAGCTCCTCAACAAGTCATTTGAGTTGATTAACTACTTTCTTTGACCGAGCAAAGAAAGTAGCAAAGACCCGCTTTGAAAGCGGGGGAACAGCGTGGACGCGGCGTCCCCCCCTAAACCGTCAACGAGTTTCAGCGCGTCATCCGGGTCAAGCGTCACGCTTGCGCCACTGCGCGTGGAGCGGATACCGACCACTTATCCAACGTCCGCGCTACCCAAAGCCGCTCGTGCCGCTATGAAACCTCCCAGGTTTCAAGTGGGCGAACGCCCCTCCATGGGCGGCCTCGTTCTTTGCAGCATCTTCCTTACAAAATTGGCAAGTGGCTTTCAAAGTAATTCCGCAACTTGTCAACGTCTCCGAAGCGGGCGAACAGGCAGGCGGCGATTATCAGCGCGGCAAAAAAGTATTCGCGCCACGAGCCCACCTTGAAAAGCTTTAGCCCATATTTTTTGTGCGGCAAGAATATCGGCACCTTTCCGCAAAGCCCGTCCTCGACTATGTGCAACAACGCTCCGACCAATGCATAAGTCAACAAGTTCAGCGCGAAGGCAAGCGTCGGTTCGGGATAATAATCCTTGGCGACCTGCGCGGCGGCTATCAGCGCGACGTAAATCGGCGGCCAGTGCGACCACGTCCGATGCTTCTTGCGCCACTTCCAATAGGCTGAACTTTCTTTGGGCGGTGAGCCCTCCACTCTGTCCGGCAAGACCGCGCCCACTATCGCCGACGCCGTGAACAACGCGTTATCCGTAGCCGTGCACACGATGAAGCCCGTCACTATCTGATGGTTTATCCATTTCAAAAGTCTTGTCTCCTGTTATGTTTATTCTTGCCGCGCAGGCAACGCGTTCAATATAGCATAAGCAACCCACGCAAGCAAGCCGCCCGCCGCGAGCTTGAAAGTTTGCTTGCCGCCCGAAAAGTCTTGAAGTGCTGAAAATCATTCGGCGAGCTTGATAAACGGCGCGGTGTAGTTGAAGTCGACGTATTCGACGGGATGAGGATTCGTTTCCAAGTCGCGCAAGAAATCCTCCGTGAGCCGAGCCTTTTCGTCGAGGCGTTCCATCTTGCCGATACGAATTTGCACGGGGCGTTCGGTCGCGCTGTACATGACGATATAATCCGCTTCGACAATCGCAATTTCGGAAAGGCGATTCAGCGTCTCTTCGTTGAGCCGTTGCAGGAAGTCGAGGATTTTTTTTATGGTCTCATCCTCCACGGTGTCGCCTATGTACAAATCGCGGACGGCCGCGCCCGTTATCATCGGGATTTGCATTGTCTTCAAGCTCTTGTAGCTGTCGATAATCGTACCGTTGCGGTCGAGGTCAAGGTAGCCGTAATCGCAAACGACGGTCGCGAGCGGTCTCCGCTCCTTAATTTTGACTTCCAACGTGTGCGGCAAGTGTCGGCGGACGCTGACTTCCTCAATGCGCAAATCCTTCGACAGGCGGCTTTGAACGACGTCCGTTTCCAATTGGAACAGCGGTTCGCCCATGTAAATGTCGCCGACTTTCATTACGTCCTCCGCCGTCAAATATTTTGCGCCGACGAGTTTAATTTCGCTTAGCGTGAAGAACGGCACGTAGACGAAAAAGCCCAAGACCATTGCGCTGACGACGAGGAACACCAAGCCTCTGAATAATCGTCCGAGACTGCGCCGCCTCCTCCTGCGCTTGATAACCGCCATAACATCACACCCTTTGCAAAACTCATCTGTGGTAAATTCTGTCAAACGTCGCGGCAACGGCGAATGCGCGAGGCATGAGGTTTGCATCCGGATTTGCGCGCCATGCCGTCCGACAACTTCAGCTAATAGCCGCGCCGGAACGAAATGGCAACGTGACGTTGCATCCGGATGACGCGCTCAAACGTTGCGCCATTTGAAATTAACCGTCCGCGCCGATACGAAATGCCTGCGCATTCCCAGCCCGCCGATTAATCCCTTACCTGTGGTAAATTCTGTCAAACGTCGCGCCGTCGGCAAAGTGTTCCGCGTGAGCCTTCACCCAGCCGCCAAATGCCTCATCAATCGTGAAAAGCTCCAGCGGCTTGAAAACATCGGCGTACTTCGCCAAAAATTTTTCGTCGCGCGGGCGATAAAAATTCTGCGCGGCAATTTCCTGACCTTCGGGCGAGTAAAGCCAATTCAGATATTCTTCGGCGAGTTCGCGCGTGCCCTTCTTGTCGACGACCTTATCGACAATGGCAACGGACGGCTCCGCCAAAATGCTTAGGCTCGGCGTGACAATTTCGTAATCGGCGGGCGCAGTCTTAACGGACAGCAAAGCTTCATTTTCCCACGCAATCAGGACGTCGCCTTCGCCGCTTTGAAACCTTTTGGTCGCGCCGCGCGCCCCGTCGTCAAGCGCAACGACATTGGCGAAAAGTTTCTGCATGAAGTCCAAGATTTGCGCCTCGTCGTCGTCGAAACGCCTGCGAGCGAATTCCCAAGCGGCAAGGTAATTCCATTGCGCGCCGCCCGAAGTTTTCGGGTTGGGCGTGACGATTTTCACGTCGGCGCGAATCAAGTCGTCCCAGTCGCGAATATCTTTCGGGTTGCCGTTGCGCACAAGGAAAACTATCGTCGAAGTGTAGGGCGAAGAGTTGTCGGGGAATTCACGCCGCCAGCCGCCGCGAATCAGACCGGCGTTTTTTATTTGCGTCACGTCGTAGGCAAGGGCGAGCGTCACGACATCAGCCGCCACTCCGTCGATAACTGCGCGAGACTGCTTGCCACTGCCGCCGTGCGAGTGCTTCAAGAGGACGTTGCCCTTACTCAAATCTTTTTCCCAATGCCGCTTGAATTTTTCGTTGTAAGCGGCGTAGAGTTCGCGAGTCGGGTCGTAAGAGACGTTCAAAAATTCTTGCGGCGTATTCGTCTGCGGGCCGCATCCCGCCGCAAGCAACGCCACGAAAAGTAATGCGTAATGGAAAAATTTTTTCATAGATACACTTCCCTAAAAATTGCGAAGCCAGCAATGCACATGCGTTGCGTATCGGCGCGGCTATAACCTTTGAATCACGAGTAGTATGGCGCGCTTGCTGTTCCCCCGCTTTTAAAGCGGGCTTTGCCTGTTATAATCGAAAAAAGTTATTTTTTCAAGCGCAAGCGCTCCGTGTCGTCCGATAATCTTAAGCGCGGAAGAATTAGCGGGTTGCAAAAATTTTTAGAAAATATCTTGCAAACCGCGCTTGAAATGATATAATGCGCTTGAGAGGATTTTTAACTTAGTTTTAACATAAGGGGGATTTTTAAATGGCAAAAATCGCGAAAGTTATCGGTCGTGAAATCGTAGACTCCCGCGGCAATCCGACGGTTGAAGTTGATGTCGTTCTCGAAAACGGTATCGTAGGTCGTGCGGCAGTTCCTTCGGGCGCGTCCACCGGCGAAAACGAAGCTCTCGAACTGCGCGACGGAGACAAGGGCCGTTACATGGGCAAAGGCGTCCTCAAGGCTGTCGACAACGTCAACAAGATCATTGCTCCGGCTATCGTCGGCGACTGCGTCCTTAACCAGCGCGCCCTCGACTACAAGATGATTGAAATTGACGGCACGCCCACCAAGAGCAAACTCGGCGCGAATGCGGTTCTGGCTGTCTCGTTGGCCGCCGCCAAAGCCGGTGCTCAAGCTGTCGGTCTGCCCCTCTATCGTTACATCGGCGGTTGCAATACCTACAAGATGCCCGTCCCCATGATGAACATCATCAATGGCGGCGCGCACTCCGACGCTCCGATTGCTTTCCAAGAGTTCATGATTCGTCCTGTCGGTGCTCCCACCGTTCGCGAAGCCATTCGTTGGGGCGCAGAAGTCTTCCATAACCTCGCCAAGATTCTCAAAGGTCGCGGACTTTCCACGGCTGTCGGCGACGAAGGCGGCTTTGCTCCCAAACTCAACGGCACGGAAGACGCTCTCGATGTCATCATGCAGGCTATCGAACAAGCCGGCTACAAACCCGGTGACGACTTCAAAATCGCTATGGACTGCGCAGCATCCGAATTCGCGGTCGTCGAAGACGGCAAGTACTACTACGACTACAAACAGCTCAACGGCAAACACCCGATCCTCAAAGACCCGAACGGCAAGAAGCTCAGCGTAGACGAGCAAATCGACTTCCTCGAAGAACTCATCACGAAGTACCCGATTGACTCCATTGAAGACGGCCTCGCCGAAAACGACTGGGACGGCTGGGTTGCCCTCACGAAGAAGATCGGCGACCGTTGCCAACTCGTCGGCGACGACCTCTTCGTCACCAACACCAAGTTCCTCGAAAAGGGCATCAAGATGGGCGCGGGCAACTCGATTCTTATCAAAGTCAATCAAATCGGCTCGCTCACCGAAACTCTCGAAGCTATCGAAATGGCGCACCGCCACAACTACACGACCGTTACTTCGCACCGTTCCGGTGAAACCGAAGACGCAACCATTGCAGACATCGCCGTTGCCACCAACAGCGGTCAGATTAAGACCGGCTCGCTCAGCCGCACCGACCGCATGGCGAAGTACAATCAGCTTATCCGAATCGAAGAAGAACTCGGCAAATGTGCTGTCTATGAGCGCAAACCCCTCCTCAATCGCACCGTCGGCGGCGTTTGGACGAAATAATTCTTCGACAACTTAACGCTTAACTAAATCAAGGGCACCGTCTCGATTCGGGGCGGTGTCCTTTCGTTTGCTAAGCAAAAGGATTCAAAGACAGCTTGACTTGTCGGCGGCGGGCGCGTCCCTTCGATTCGATTAATTTTAATTTTTGTGTTTAGGATCTACTTTTTCTTTGCGTGCGCGAATGTACAATGTAAGTGCAACACAATGAAAAACTCATAGTTTCCTTGAGCCTTTGTAGAATCGCTAAATTGCTCGGCAGAAATAAATCAACCATTTCTCGTGAACTATCCGGAGTTGTTCTCCTTGGTCAAAAAATTATTCCTCGGCTGTCAGTGGTCGCCCGAACAAATTGCCAATCGTCTCGAGCGTGTCCAAAGACCCGCTTTAAAAGCGGGGGAACAGTGTGGACGCGGCATCCTCCCTTAAGCCGTTGATGAGTTTCAGCGCGCTATCTGGATGCAAACCTCATGCTTGCCAGCGCGCATTCGCCATTGCCAAAGAAACTCGCCGCTACGCGCGGGGCGGAGGGTCGTAACCCGCGCCGTCAATATTTTCAGCGTGGTTGCGCCGACGGTTTTTGCATCACGCAAAAGCGTCGGCGAGAGTCCGTCATCCGTGACGGCCTCTTATTTCGTCAGCGCGTGAACTATTTTAAACAAAAAAAAGCCCGCCTCCGAGTGGAAGCGGGTTTTTGATTTTATTCGGTTTTCTCGTGTTCCTCAAGAAATTTTATGCAAGCGTCCTTGTCGCCGTACTTGACGATTTTGGAAAAACGCTGAATCAAATCCCATTCGTCGGGATAAGCGCGCATTTGTTTTTGTTCGCGGGTTCCTTCGGGTTTGCGCCAGCCTAATGGCTTGCCGCCGTGCCGAACACCTTTTTCGCCCATTGTCAGATATTTTCTTTGGCGACGGCAACGAGCTTTTCAAAAGCCGCCGCGTCGTTTACGGCAAGTTCAGCCATCATTTTGCGGTCGACGGCGACGCCCGCCTTCGTCAAGCCGCAAATCAGTTTGCTGTAGGAAATGCCGTTGATACGCGCCGCCGCGTTGATACGCGCAATCCACAAGCGGCGGAATTCGCGCTTTTTGACTCTGCGGTCGCGGTGCGCGTACTGACCCGCCTTCATGATTGATTCGTTGGCTTTTTTGAACTGTTTGCTCCTCGCGCCGCGATAACCCTTGGCGAGCTTGAGGATTTTTTTATGGCGTCTGTGCGCCGTGACGCCGGTCTTTACTCTCGGCAAGATAATCTCCTCCGTTCAAAAATTTTCTCAAGCATAGGGAAGCATTTTCCTTACGCGTGCACGATCTGCCGCCGAAGCGAGCGTTGCCTTGCGGAGATTTCTCTTGCGTTTGCGCGTCTTCTTTTCCAAGATGTGGCTCTTGTATGCTTTGTTGCGTTTGAATTCGCCGCTGCCCGTCACGTGGAAGCGTTTAGCTGTTGCGCGGTGCGTCTTGATTTTGGGCATTGCCGTCCCCTCCTTTTGTCGGTGTAGTTTTCTTTGTCTTTTGCGCCTTTTGTGCCTTAGGAGAGAGAATCATCGTCATATTTTTGCCCTCAAGCTTGGCGGCGCGCTCGACCGTCACGGTGTCTTTCAGAGCCTCGGCAAGCTTGTTCAAAACTTCGCTACCAAGTTCCGGGTGCGACAGCTCACGCCCGCGAAACATAATTGTCACTTTGACTTTGTTGCCCTCTTCTATGAAGCGTTGCGCGTTTTTGAGCTTGACTTCAAAGTCGTGTTGCTCGATGTTGGGACGGAGCTTGACTTCCTTAATCGTGATGATTTTCTGCTTTTTGCGGACTTCCTTTTCGCGCTTTTGCTGTTCATAACGATATTTGCCGAAATCCATAATGCGGCACACCGGCGGGCGAGCCTTGGGCGCGACTTCGACCAAATCAAGGTGTTTGTCCTCGGCAAGTTTAAGCGCGTCCCGCGTGAGCATGACGCCGAGCTGTTCGCCGTTCGCGTCGGTTACGCGCACCTCGCGAATACGAATCTCCTCATTGATCCTCAAAGTTTCCCTACTAATTGAAATACACCTCCTGCGGCGCGTCAGAAAAAATAAAGGCGGCGTTAAGCCACCTGCGATTCCCGTTTGAAAATCTGTTGCTACCGCGCCAACTCATTGAAGGTCGGCGGGTGAGAAGCGCAAGCTCCTGCTTAACGCGGCAAAGTGTATCACAGCGTTCAACACTCTGTCAAGGAAAAGGTGTCCTTTCGTTGGCTAAGCAAAAGCCCGCTTTAAAAGCGGGGGAACAGCGGACGCGCTCCAACATGACGACGCTTGAAAGTAACCGCCCGCGCTTATACGCAATGCTGGCGCATTGCTAGCCTCACAGCTTTTAAGATAGGCAGCTTGGTTTGTCGGCGGGGGGCTCGTCCTTCGATTCAGCTGCTTGATAATTTCAAGTTTTAGCATCTACTTTTTCTTTGCTTGCGCGAATGTAAAATGTAAGTGCAACACAATGAAAAACTCATAGTTTCCTGCTAA
>CAMJMR010000038.1 GCA_946407095.1 uncultured Selenomonadales bacterium
TGCTTATATTTATGCAACTTTGTTTAGATTTTTATAAACAGTTTTGTTGCCCATTTGCTCAAGCGCAGTCCGAGCCGTCGCCGCGTCGAAATTGTAAAGCGAGCGGAGTTGTTCGCGCCGAGTGTCGCCGACCAAAGCCGTTGCCATATCGTTTGCCGCGTCGAAGCCGACCGCCTGTGTCGAACTCATTCTGCCGAGGTTGTTGGCCGCGTGCGCCGTCGTCTGAATCGTGTTGCCGACAATCGCGCCCGTGTTGCTCAACATGCCTGTGACGGGAGCCGCCGCCGTCGCGTTGGCGAGATTGCCCGTGACATTCGCCGCCGCCAAAACCTGCGCGGTTTCGCCTGGCAACATGTTGGTCGCCTGCGCGGTCGAGCCTTCGACGTAAGCCGAGCCGTTCACGAGGACGTTGCCTGCCGAATAGCCGTGGACGCCCGTTATCGTGCCGTCCGACAGCAAGTCGCCGTTAATCGTCATTGCGCCTATCGTGCCGTGATTGATGAACTTGCCCGTCGTCGCGTCGCTGAAGCCCTCCGCCATGCGCGCCGCCATATCGTTGACGGTGTAGTTGCCGCCGAAAAGATTCGCGCCGCCCAAGACGTTGACGTTGACGACGTTGGCCGCGCCGCCGTAGTAGAGCGTGCCGCTCGTTACGTTCATTTTCATGTTGTCGAAGCCGTTAATTGCGCCGTTGTAGAAAATTTCGCCGTCTTGCGCGTTGAAGTTCAGTTGCGTGACGAGGTCGGGGATGTATCGGTCGTAAACGTAATTGCCGCCTTTGTATTGGATGTAAAGCGGCTCAATGGTGCCCGTCTTCGTCTCAAAGCCCGTGATGTTGCCGAGGTCGTCGCGTTGCGCCTTTTGATAGGTGACGGTCTGCGCGGCGGGTTGAAGTCCGTATTCGTCTTCGTCGAACTGTTTCCAAACGGAATTGATGTCGCCGTTAATCTGCGCGCCCTTGTTTATGTCGATTCGGTCGACGAAACTTTCTTCAGCAATGTAAATCGCCGAGCCGTCTTTTGATTCGAGCGTGCCGTTTACGGTTATCGAACCCATTGGAGCGTTGAGGTCGCCGTTTACGATGTCTGTTATGCTGTAGTCGTCGTTGCGGTGAATAACTTCCGTTAAGCCGCGATTCTGCGCGCCGATTAGCTTGCCGTCCCAATCGTTTATGTTTCTGGTGTAGCGCAGGTAGGAGCCGCGATATTCAAACGTACCGCCGAGAGCGTTCGCGCCGAATTCAAAGTGCACGGCGTTGGCGTCGTAGCCGTTGGCGGTGACGGTGCCGTTTATGATGACGTTGTTGTTCTTGCCGTAGGCAACCATGACGCCCGAGCCGAGCGTGCCGTCCGAATGAATTTCGGTGCCTTGCGGGACGATGACCGTATCGTTAATGCCGTCGACGCGAATGCCCGCCGCGCCCGCGCCGTTCGTCCAGATGTCGCCGCTTTGAGCGATGATGTTGTTCGAGCCGAAGACGTGCAGACCGACGCCCATTGTCGAGGAGTTGTAGCCGTCGACGTATTGACCGTTCGCCCGCGCAGAAAATCCTTGTTCGTTTACCAGCGTCAAGCCGTCATTGTAAATCGAACGCCCGTAAAAATTTTTCCTGTCGATGTTGTAGCCGATGTCCTGCAGGAGCGCGAGTTCCGCCTCAAGGAAATTGTTGTAACTGCGATAACGTTGGTGGCTCATTAAAGAGCGGGCAAGTTCGCTGTGGCTGATTTCAGGGAATTTCGGCGAGCCTTCCCAAAGATTAATCGGAATGCCGCTGACTTGCACGCCGTCAAAGCGCGTGAAGGTCTTGCCGTCCAAAACTTCCAAGACGTTATCGCCGACGAAGTACGCCCCGACTCTGCCGGCGCGCCCCGTTGAGCCGTTGAGGTCATCGACGATAAAGGCGTCGTCAATCGTCAATTCCTTGCCCGTCGCCACGAGGTAGTTGTTGCGAAACGTCGCGTCGTTGAACATGGCTTGAGTAAGTATCAAAGCGTTGCTGTGAGGAGTCCCGCCGAATTGGTCGCGCAAGTGCGAGGTGTACTGATACGGATTGTCCGCGCCGTCGCCCAAAGTCAAAACATAGTAACCGTCGAAAGTCAAATTATAAGGATTGTCGCGTCTGTCGGCTAAAATTCCCAAGCTGTGTCCGATTTCGTGAAACATGACGGGTGTAAGGTCGTCGCCCTTCATTGCCTGCGCAATCGGGAAGGCGTAATAATCGGTATTAATCCAGCCGTATTCGCCGTCGCCCGCGTTTATGCCGAGGTTTTGACCGATACGAATTTGCCCGTAAGCCTCTTGAGCAATCGCGCCGAGAGCTTTTTTATTCATATAGTCGGTTGCGTTGGCGAAATAATCGACGACTCTGCCGTTTTGGAAAATTTCGGTGAAGAGGTCGGGATTTCTCGTCTCCGTGCCATAAAGTTTTGAAATTGACATGGCGCCAGCGTTGGAATCGGTGTAGTTGCCAACAAATTATTGCGCGGGCTGATTGACGACAGCACCGGACGCAAGGATTTCAGCCCACCAATAAAAGGCTTTGTTGAGCGCGGCTTTCATATTGGGCGTCAAGTTGTAGACAAGGATGTTGGCGGGCGAATAATCGTTATCCTGGTTAAAAAAATTCGTCGTGATGTCGGTTTTGTCTTCCGTGCCGTAGTATTGCACCTCAAAAATCTGTTTGTCGCCCCAATAAATCGGGACAGTTTCACTTGCCGAAGCCGACAGCGGACAGCCTAAAGCAAAAGCCGCCGCGAGAGTTTTGGCGATACGCCTCCTTATGTTTTTGGAAATTTTCCTGAGCATGACGTCACTGCCTTTCTGTGTAGGAACCGGAGATACGTTAAAATCAAAACGCTCGTCCCTTTTTCAAGTATTCTATCAGCCGAAAAATTTTTCCGCAATGTGAAGTTGCGTCTAAGCCGCGCATTATTAACAATCCATAAAATTTTTTCCGTTGGCGTTGCGTTGGCGGCGGGCGAATTTTATAATCAAAACAACAGCTACCGGCAAGGCGGTTTCACTTTCAAGGAGGGAGTGATTGATTATGACACCACAGGAAGTCATCAAAAATTTTATGGCGAAGCTCACGACGCACGGCTACACCTCGTCTTCGTCCGTCGCCACGAAAATGCTCAACGACGCCGTCAAATCTTCGTCAAGGTTTTCCGGCATTAAAAACGTCATCGACGCAATGAAGGCTGACCAAATCGAAGCCGAACGCCAAGCGGTCGTCGAAGTCCTCGGCAGCGAATACGAAGGCAAGACCATGTCCGATTTAAGCTCGAAAGTCCTCACTTCGTCGGTAAAGAGCATGATTAACGACGTCAAGGCTGATATTTTCCTCAAAGACTATTGCGGCATTATCCTCGAAAACGACGACACCGGCGCGATAACGGGCGCGGATGCCAACATAAGCTTGACGGCGGGCGACGTCGTTTACGGCACCACGCTCACCGCCGAAGACTTGCAAGCCTTCGCCGCGCAGGACGGCATGACACTTTCCGACGGCACGCTGATAATCGGCACGGGCGTCGAAAAGGACGAAAACTCCGTCGTCCCCGAAACAGGCAACCTTTACATCGCCGCCACTTCGACCGCGCAAAGCATATCGACGGGCGCAAACGATTGGCTGGTCGTTGCGACGGACGCGGGTGACACGATTTTGACGGGCGGTGCAGATTCGATAGACGCGGGCGCGGGCAACGACTCAATCACGGTCGGCGCAGACCATGCCTCGATTGTCACGGGCGCGGGCTCCGATACCGTAAACATTTCGGCGGAAGTCACTACCGTCACGCTTGAGGACTTCGATTCAAACGACGCTTTGACAATCAGCGGCACCTTTCAAGTCGGCTCCGCGCAGATTGACGATACGATTCTCGTCGTCACCGATAAGACGGGCACGCGGCAAATTCGCCTCGGCGACTTCGACAACGCCAAGAATGCCCGAATCAACGGCACGACGATAGCAAACTGGCTAAGCAATGCGGGTATCGACATCAGCAAGCTTGAATCAAGCTCGGCAAGCGTCGTCGAAGAGTCTGCGCCGCTCATCGCTGAAGAAACAGGCGGCGGGCGCGTCGACGTGGAAAAAAAGCCCGAATCCGATACAAGAGCCCTCGCCAACACCGCAAATCAAGTTCAAGACTTGGGCGGCACGGGCAACGCCGTCGCGCTCGGCAACGTCACGATAACGGGCGGCTCCGTCACCAACGGCGGCAACAAGCTCGGCGATATCTCAAGCGCATTCCCGAACATCTCGACGTTCACCAAAAGGGGCTTGACGATTAATCTGCTCGGCACTTCCGACAAGACCGGCAGCACAAGCAAAATCATTTCCAAGACGCTCGACCGGCTCACCGACGACCAAAAGACAATCGTCGCGGGTTTGTTCAAGTGGTGGGCTAAGGAATGCCTCAAGCTCAACGAAGAAAGTTACGGCATAAGTTTCAAATCCGACACGGCAATGGTGGACGAAATCGGGCTGTTCCTCTACGACAGCCAAGGCAGCGGCAATACGCTCGCCACGGTTTGGACTTCAAGCTACTCGGACGGCACGGCGGCGGCTCTGAAGCTAAGCGTCAACATGAACTACTACAAGGGCATTTCGGAGGACAACGTCGACGGGCAAAGCTCGAAGACCTCGGCGTTCCTCGACCGCACGCTTTCACACGAATTCACTCACGCCGTCATGGGCGCGAACGTCAAATTCTTCAGCAAGCTGCCGCAATTCATCTCGGAGGGTATGGCGGAACTCACTCACGGCATAGACGACGAACGCTATTCCAGGATTTTCGATTTGGCTTACGACGCCTTCAAGCTCACCAAAGCTCTCGACCTCACAAACACCGGCACAGGCACGGCGGACGCTTACGCGGGCGGCTACATGTTCCTGCGCTACTTCGCCAAGCAAGCCGCCTTAATGGATCTCGTCGACTACGCAAACCCCGCCTCCGCCGAAACTTGGGAACTCAACGGCACGACTGCCACTTACAAAGTCGGCGGGACGACTATGGCGACTCTCAAGGGGCTAAAGAGCGGTTTGGTGGCAAAGGGCAATTCGATTGACGGCATTACCGTTGACGACGGAACGATTACGCTGTCAAAGAATGTCCTCGGCACCTCGAACGTCACGCTCACGCTCAAGAACGGCGGCGATTATACGCTCGCGCTCGGCGAAGACGCTCAAGATGAAACCGTCACTATCGGCAACAAGGCTTGGACGGTCAACACGAAAAAAGGCACCGCGACGCTCAAAGGCAACACCTCGGCGGGCTACGCGCTTTCGTCGAACGGTTTGACCATTACTTACTCGGCGGCGAAGACGGGACAAGTTTTGGCGACGGTCAGCGGGCTAAGCAAAAACATCAAGGCTTCGGACTTCGACGCGAACAGCAACGTCATCACGCTGAAAAAATCTATGGTCGGCACGGCTAAAGTCACAGTCACGGGCGACGGCTACACGCTCGCCCTCTCGACGAACGGCGACGACACCGTTGCCACACCCACGCTTCAGCCCGAATATTGGACGGCAAGCAAGACGACCGCCGCTTACAAGCAGACGACGACGGCAGGCTTCACGCTCACGGGCGAAGGCAAAACCGCGACTTACTCTAAGGCAAAGACGGTAACCCTCGCGACGGTCGACGGGATAAAGAACGTCACCGCCGCCAACAAGGACGCCGTCTTGAACGCGCTTTCCGTGGACGCCGACAAAAAAATCACGATTGGCTCCGACGCGCTGGGCACTGCCAAAATCACGGTCAAGGGCACGGGCTACACGATTGCGGCGGGCGACGGTTGGGATGCTCCCGTGACGAAAAACCTCTGGGCTGTCAGCAAAAACAATGCCGCTTACGACACCATTCAGACCGCGTACTTCGCGGCGTCGACCGACAACCGAACGCTTACCTACAAAAAGCAAAAGAAGCTCGCCAATCTCGTAACGGTGCAAGGGCTCGCCAAGGGCGCGGCTGTCGACGCGAACGGCAACGTGGCGGGCATCACCTTGAACGATAAGACCGTCACGCTCGCGGGCAATGATTTGTTCGGCAGCAAGGTCGTTGTCTCGACGGCAAGCGATTACACGCTCGACAATCAACTCACGGCACCCTCCGCGACGAAAACCTATTGGACAGCCAAAAAGGGCTCGGCGGCTCTCAAGCAGGACATGACGGACGGCTACACGCTCACGACGAACGCAAAGACGGGCGTCAAAACCCTCACCTACTCGAAGGCGAAGACTGCAACCGTCACGACGGTCAGCGGGCTCGACACGACCTTGAAGGCGACCGACGGCGCGATTGACGGGCTCACCTACAACTTGACTGATAAAGTCGTCACGGCGGACACCCGCGTCCTAACCAAGGGCAACGTCTCAATCAAGGGCAATTCTTACACGCTTGCGCTCGCTGCCGAAGGCGACTACATTCCGCGCACCGCGCTCGTTGAAGATTCGGTTTGGAGCGTCAGCAAGACGACCGCCGCTTACAAAGACGTTTACCTTGACTACTTCACCCGCAAGAGCGACACGGCCTTCACTTACAAAAAGCAGACGGCGATTCAAACTTTGGCGAAAGTCAGCGGGCTAAGGAACAACGCCTCGCCCGACAGCCTTTCAATCGACGAAGACGGCGTTATCACTTTGACGGCGGACGCGCTGGTTAAGAGCCCTACCGCTAAAACGAAAATCGCCCTAAGCACGAAGGAAAATTACACGCTCAAGCTCGCCGACGGCATCGCGAACGTCGAATACAATGCGCCCTCCTGGTCATACAGCAAGGGCAAAGCGACTTATGCCTCCTCGGTCAAGACGGCGGGCTATCTGCCTGCGGACGACGCCAAGTCAATCGGTTACATTCCTTCCAGCGCGAAGAAGACTTTGGCGACGGTCAGCGGCGTCAAGTCGGCAAGCGGCATTTCAATCAGCGAAGGCGTTATCAGCTTGACGGACACGGCTCTCAACAAGACGAAAGTCACTCTTGCCACGGCGGAAGACTATACGCTCGCGCTTGCCGAAGATTCACTCGCCTCCGCGCCCGTCAGCGATGAGACTTGGGCTAAGGACAAGACGACCGCGACTTTGACTGTCAAGATGTCGGCGGGCTACACTCAAGCCAACGAAAAGACGATAACCTATTCCGGCAAGGTGACGACCAAAACTCTCGCGACAATCGCCGGCATAAACAAGAACGCGGACATTTCGACCTTTCAAGCTGTGGAGGACGGCGACACCAAGAAAATTTCTTTGACGACCGCGCAGCTCGGCAAAAAGGTTTCGGTCAGCGGCGCGTACGAATACGACTTTGCAAGCGACTACAGCGGCGCGGCGATAACGGGCTCGGCGGCGGCCGATGACATTACGGTTGCGGGCACGGGCTTGAGTATCACGGGCGGCAAGGGCGACGACTCAATCGACCTCGGCACGGGCGGCGGAAATGTTTTCATCTACGCAAGCGGCGAAGGCAAGGACGTTATCGCGGACTTCACGGCGACCGACAGGCTCAAAATCACGAAAGGCACGCCCGTCGTCGAAAGCGAAGACTCGGACGTTATCGTCACGGTGGGCGCGGGCTCAATCAGACTCACTGACGCGGCGGGGCAAACCATTTCCATCCTCGACAGCAACAACAAGACGAAGACTTACTCGACGACGGCCCCGACATCCTCAGCCGATTTGCTGATAAGTGACAATTTCGACGCGACGGCGACGCTAAGCAACATTGTCAAGCCCGCGATGGCGACTTACACGCCCTACGACTTCAGCGCAGGCCTCGGCTTAACAAAGGAGGATAAACTCGCGCCCGCCTTGACTTACGGCGACAAGAAATAAAATCTGCGCGGGGCAACATAAAGAACACTTGCCTCCGTAATTCGCCAACAGCTTCCATAAAAAAAAGCCCGCTCCTAAGGCGGGCTAAATTATTTTCAGCAATCGAATCAAACGTTCGTCTTGCGCCTGTCGCTAAGGTGGAACAGGCCGTAAACCAGATAGCTCAGCGCAAGGTAAAGAATCATGCCGCCCGTTATCGTGATGAGCGGTTGCATTGTGCGCGAGGCGATGTTGTTAATGACGCGCGTCAAATCGGTTATCGTGACGTAGCCGACGACGCTTGTCCATTGAATCAGATTGACGACCGTCGACTGGTAAACGGGCTTGGCTATTCGGGCGAGCTGCGGCAGTGTCACGAGCTTGAACGCTTGCCACTTGGAAAAGCCCAACGTCCGCGCCGCTTCGACTTGCCCCTTGTCCAAAGCCATGAGCGACGAGCGCAACAGCTCCGCGACGTGCGCCGCCGTGTGCAATGAAAACGTTATCACCGCCACGAGGACGGGACTCAGCCCTTGCCGAGCGAACACGCCGTAGAACAGCAACATCAGCAACATCAGCACGGGCGAGCCGCGAACTATCGAGATATAAACCTGCGCAGCGACGCTTAAAGGCTTGAACGTCCCGACGCGGAAAAAACACAGCAACGCGCCGAGCATCGTGCCGAAAAGCAGTGACAGCGCAGAAATTTCCACCGTCACCCGCAAGCCGTTCAAGATGGTCAGCCAGCCGCCGTCCTTGATGAAAATTTTGTAAAGTAAATCCGTGAACTCCATTTTATTTCTTTTCAGCCTTAAAAATCATGTGGACGGTCTTATCTTTGAAGTAGGGTTCCGTCAAAGCGATACCTTCGGGCTTGTCGCTGTCCTTGGGGATAATTTCGCTGACGGGGACAATCGCCCAAAAGACCGCGTCGACTTGGTTGGAAGTCAAGGCGGCGGCGCGCGCTCCGCTGTCGACGTCAACCAGTTCGATATTCCTAAGCAGGCGGTTGCCGATTTCGGCGAGGACAGCCGTGTTGAAGCCTGCAGGTTTGCCGTCGGCACCCACGTAGTCAAGCGGCGGCAAGTCGCCCGTCACGGCAACTTTAATCGTCGGTGCGCTGTCGAAGTGCGGCAACTCAACGGCGGGCGGCTCTTTATCCGTGCTTATGTCGGTAATGTATTCCTTCGTAAGTCGGTCAAGCGTGCCGTCGGTCTGCATTTCCTTTATGACGGCGTTCAGCGAATCCCTAAGCTCGGTATCGTCTTCGCGCAGGGCGAAGCAGAACGAATCAATGAACTCAAGCGAATGGTCTTTCAGCACTTCAAAGCGCGGGTCCTTCGCGATAATGTAGCGCGCCACGCTCCGATAGGCACTCATCTCGTTGATTTGCCCGGACTGCAAAGCCATTTCCATAGCGTTCAGGTTGTCGAAGAAAACCGGCGCGTGCGAAGAAATTTTAATTTCCAGCGTATCTTCGACCTTCTTCATGAAGTCGCCGAAACTTTCTTCGCTGGCGTTGAGGCGGGTTATCATGCCGATTTTAACCTTGTCGGGAAGTTTTTGAGGCTTTACGTCCGTTTCAGCACCGCAACCCGTCATCAAGGCAAGCGCGCAAACCATCAGCAATGCAAAAAATTTTTTCATGCAATCACCTCATTTTTTCAGCTTGACGTGAGCAATTTCGTCTGTGAAGTAGGGCTCGGTCAAAATGACGCCTTCGGGCGTGTCGCAGTCGGGCGGGGCAAGCGTATCGTCTTGCGGCACGGCAACCCAAAAGATAACGTCCGCTTCGCCGCTCGTCAAAGCAACGGCACGCGCTCCGCCGTCGACTTGCACAAGTTCAAAATTCTTGCCGATAAGTTGACTAATCGCGGCGAGCATGGCGGTGTTGAAGCCCGCAGGCTTGCCGTCGGCAGTGATAAGGTCAAGCGGCGGCAAGTCGCCCGTCACGGCAACTTTAACGGTCAGCGCGCCGTCGAAGTGAGGCATTTCGACAGCAGGCGGCATCGCGGAGTAATCGGCGTCGGTTACGTAAGTTTTCACGAGTTTGGCGAGCGTCCCGTCGGCAGTCAATTTCAAAATCGCGTCGTCGAATTCTTTCTTCAATGCGGCGTCATCTTGGCGCATGGCGCAACAAAAAGCGTCGGACACCTTCGGGATATTGGTCACGGGCTCAAGGTCGGCATTCTGCGCGATTAAATACTTCGCCACGCTGTGATAGGTGCTCAAGGCGTCGATTTGCCCGCTCTGCAACGCCGCAAGCATGGAAGTCATATTGTCGAAGAAAATATGCTTGGGCGCGTAAAGGTCGGACGTTTTGCTCATGCGCGAGGCGGCTTTCTTAAAATATTCGTCAAGCAACATTTCCGTAACGTTCAAGTGCTTAATCATGCCGAGCTGGATTTGCGATTTGTTTTCGGCAGAAGGTTTATCGCTGCCGCCGCAGCCCGTCGCGAGTATGAACATGGCGGCGAGCAGCGCGGCAAAAATTTTTCTCATTCAATCAACTCATTTCTTCAATCTGACGTAACCTACTTGGTCGGAAAAATACGGCACCGTGAAAATCATACCGGGAGGTCTGTCGTAGCCGGCAGGGACGCCTTCTGTGCCTTCGGGAACTACCGACCAAAAGATAACGTCCACTTCGCCCGAAGCCAACGCGGCGGCACGCGCCCCGCTGTCCACTTGCACCAGCATGAAATTTTTTCCGATATGACGACTTATCTCGGCAAGAACGGCGGTATTGAAGCCCGCAGGTATGCCGTCGGGAAGTATGTAATCCATTTTCGGCAAGTCGCCCGTCACGCCGATTTTAACTGTTGGCGCGCCGTAAAACGTCGGCATTTCAACAATCGGTGACGATTCTTCTTGAACGTGGGCACTGATGTACGTCTTCACCAGCGCGGTAAGCGTTCCGTCCTTGCGCATTTGCTCAATCGCCTTGTCGAATTCGTCTTTCAGCGCAACGTTTTCCTTGAGCATGGCGCAACAGAACATATCGACAATCCCAGATTCGTGCGGTATCCATTCGAAGTTTTGATTTTGCGAGATAAGGTAATCGGCAACGGTTTCGTAGGAACCCATCACGGCGATTTGTCCCGCTTGCAGTGCCGCCAACATCGTAGACATATTGTTAAAGAAAATGTGTTCGTGATTCGGCGGTATCAGTTTCGCTTCGACCATTTCACCGCGAATTTCGGCAATCGTCTCTTCCGTAGCGTTCATGTATTGGAGGACACCGACTTTAACCTTGTCGTTTTCTGCACCGCAGCCCGCCATAAGCAGAGCCGCCGCGCAGATTATCAGTAAAGCTTTCTTCATGGGCGTTGCTTACTTGTTAAGCTTGAGATGGGTTACGTCATCTTTGAAGTAGGGCACGCTGAATTCGACGCCCTCGGGCTTGTCGATATCGGCGGGCATTTTGTCGCCGTTGGGCACGATAGCCCAGAAGATAACGTCAATGTTCTTGGAAGTCAAAGCCGTAGCGCGTGCGCCGCTGTCGATGTCGACGACTTCAACGTTTCTGCCGAGACGCTTGGCAATTTCGGCGAGCAAAGCGGTATTGAAGCCTGCAGGTTTGCCTTCCGCGCTTACATAGTCGAGCGGCGGCAAGTCGCCCGTCACGCCGACTTTAATCGCCTCCGCGCCGTCCGTCATGGGAATTTCGATGGCGGGCGGAGCCTGTCCCTTGTCGACGCCGGTTATGTAGTCGTTGATGAGCTTGTCGAGCGTGCCGTCCGCCTTCATTTCGCCGATAACCTTGTCGAGGTCGGCTTTCAGTTGCGCGTCGTCCTTGCGCACCGCGAAGCAGAAATTATCGGACATGGCGACAAGTGCCTTGCCGTCGTTGACAATCGCAAATTTGTTGTTGTTGGCAATGACGTAATCGGCAACGGACTTGTAAAGGCTGACTTGGTCGACGCTGCCCGATTCAATGCCCATGTTCATGAGGTTGAGGCTGTCGTAGTAGGTTATGACGTACTTTGAAAGGGGAACGCCCGATTCTTCCTGCACCGTCTTGAGGATCTCTTCCATTTTCTTTTCGGTGGCGTTGAGGTGGGTAATCATGCCGAGCTTGACTTCGGGCGCGTTATCGGCAGCGGGTTTGTCGGCAGCAGGCTTATCGCCGCCTCCGCCGCAACCCGTGAACAGTGCGCCTGCCATTAAGCAGGACAAAAGAACCTTGGCAACTTTTTTAAGCTTCATTTGATAAGACCTCCGTAAAAATTATTTATCGGCTTTAAGCTTCACGTGAGCGACGCTGTCTTCAAAGTAGGGCGCACTGAATTCGACGGCTTCGGGCTTGTCGACGTCGGCGGGCAAAGCGTCACCCTTGGGCACGACCGCCCAAAAGATAACGTCAATCTGCTTTGACGCCAGAGCCGTAGCCCTTGCGCCGCTTTCGATGTTGACGACTTCAACGTTTCTGCCGAGACGCTTGGCAATTTCGGCGAGCATGGCGGTATTGAAGCCTGCAGGCGAATTGTCGGGCAGAATCAAGTCAAGCGGCGGCAAATCGCCTGTGATGCCAACCTTAATCGTCGGCGTGCCGTCAATCTTGGGGATGTCGACTTTCGGCGGAGCCTGCCCCTTCGAGACTTTGACAATGTAATCGCTGACGAGATTAACCAGCGTGCCGTCCGCCGTCATTTCGTCGACAACTTTGTCAAGGTCGGCTTTCAGTTGCGCGTCGTCCTTCCTTACCGCGAAGCAAAACGAATCCTTTATGTTGTTGAAGACGTCATTGGCAACGAGTTCAAATTTGTCGTTGTTGGCGACGACGTAATCGGTGACGCACTTGTAAAGACTGACTTCCTTGACTTCGCCCGATTCAATGCCCATCTGCATGGCGCGCAGGCTGTCGTAGAATTTTGGGCTGTACCTTGCGCCTTTGAGACCGGCTTTGTCGACGAGCTTGTTATAATTTTCGCCCAGCTGATTTTCTGTGGCGTTAAGGTGAGTAATCATGCCGAGCTTGACTTGCGAGACGTCGGAAGTGCTTACAGGCTTATCGCCGCCCGAATCGCCGCCGCAACCCGTGAACAATGCGCCCGCCATTAAGCAGGACAAAAGAATCTTGGCAAAATTTTTGAACTTCAACTTGCAAGACCTCCGTGAAACTTATTTGTCGGCTTTAAGTCTGATGTGAGTGACGTTGTCTTTGAAGTAGGGCGTGCTTAGCTCCAAACCTTCGGGCTTGTCGATGTCGGCGGGCAAAGTATTGCCGAGCGGGACGACCGCCCAAAAGACCACGTCGATAAATTTCGATTTCAAAGCCGTAGCGCGTGCGCCGCTTTCGATTTGCACGACTTCAACGTTTCTGTCCAGACGCTTGGAAATTTCGGCGAGCATGGCGGTATTGAAGCCCGCAGGCGAATTGTCGGGCAGAATCAAGTCAAGCGGCGGCAAATCGCCCGTGACACCGACTTTGATTGTATCCGCGCCGTCAAGCGTCGGGATGTCGACTTTCGGCGGAGCCTGCCCCTTGTTGACGTTCGTAATGCATTCGGTGACGAGCTTGTCGAGCGTGCCGTCCGCCTTCATTTCGCCGACAACTTTGTCGAGGTCGGCTTTCAGTTGGGTGTTGTCATTCCTTACGGCGAAGCAGAACGAGTATTGGATTTTCTCAAGCGCGTTGTCGGGGACGATCTCAAATTTGTCGTTGTTGGCAATGATGTAGTCGGCGACGCTCTTGTAAAGGCTGATTTCTTTGACTTCGCCCGATCCAATGCCCATTTGCATGGCGCGCAGGTTGTCATAGAATTTCGGCAGGTGTCGTGATTCGGTGCCCGCCGCCTCTTCGACCTTGCCGATTATGCCGCCGTATTGTTCTTCGGTCGAGTTTAAGGGTGCCAACATGCCGAGCTTGACTTGTTCGCCCGAAAAATTGTCGCCGGCGCTGTCGACGCCTTGCTGACCTCCGCCGCAACCCGTCATAAGGAATGCCGCCGCGCAGATTGTCGCCAAAAACTTTTTCATTCCTAATTCCTCATTCCTACCAGTTCCCAGTCCCTAGTCCCTAGTCCCTAGTCCCTAGTTCCTAGTCCCTAGTTCCTAGTTCCTAGTTCCTAATTCCTAATTCCTAATTCTTCATTGACTCAAGGGCTTTGCCCGTGCCGAGCGCGACGCAACTAAGCGGGTCGTCGGCGAGCATGGCGGGGATGTTCGTTTCCTTGCGAATCAAATCAGCCAAGCCGTAAAGCATTGCGCCTCCGCCCGTCAAAATGATGCCGTGATCCATAATGTCGGAGGAAAGTTCGGGCGGCGTCCGTTCCAAGACGCTTTTGACGCAGGTGACGATACTTTCAACCGAATCGCGCAAGGCATTGGCAATTTCGTCCGAGCCGACCGTGATATTTTTCGGCAAGCCCGTCAAGATATCGCGTCCGCGAACGCTGATAGTTTCACGCCGTGCGCCCTCGTAAGCCGCGCCGACTTGCACTTTGATGTTTTCGGCGGTGCGTTCGCCTATCATGAGGTTGTACTCTTTCTTGACGTAGAATTCTATATCGCTGTCGAATTTGTCGCCCGCCACGCGCAAGCTTTCGCCAACGACAATGCCGCCCAACGAAATGACCGCCACATCGCAGGTGCCGCCGCCGATATCGACGACCATGGAGCCCATTGGTTCCGAAATGTCAATGCCCGCGCCCAAGGCCGCAGCTATCGGCTCTTCAATCAAGTCGGTACGTTTCGCGCCTGCTTGTTCGGCAGCCTCTTGCACAGCGCGCTTTTCCACGTCGTTTACGCCCGTCGGCACGCAAATCATTACTCGCGGCCGAAATAAAAATGACCGCCCGATAACTTTTTCTAGGAAGTGGCGAATCATTGACTCTGTCATTTCGTAATCGGCAATGACGCCGTCCCGCAGCGGGCGAATCGCGACGATATTGCCGGGCGTGCGGCCAATCATGTCACGCGCCTCTTGCCCTATCGCCAAAATTTTATCGTTGTCCTTGTCGACGGCGACGACTGACGGCTCGCGCAAAACTATTCCTTTGCCCTTGACGTAGACCAGAATATTTGCCGTGCCCAAATCTATCCCGACGCTCATTGACATTCCAAAAAACAAGTCGAAAACTCCTTTCTGCCAACGCGCAATGAATTCCGAAAATCGCCCGAATTCTATCATGCTTCATTTTCATTTACAAGGCGTCGGCCGCTTTAAAAGCGGCGGAAGCAACGTGACGTTACATCCAGATAGCGCGCCGTGCTACTCGTAATTCAAGCGTTATCGCCGCGCCGGAACGAAATGCCTGCGCATTTCCAGCTTCGCAAAAAAAAATAGGACGAACAGTCAAGCGACGTTCATCCTCTGTCGAAAAATATTTTGCTTCGGGCGATTATTTCAGCTTGGCGTCTTGCCCGCGATAAACAAAAATTTTTGCCCAACAATTTACTTACAATACAAAACCATTTCAGCATAGCTCGGGCAAAAGTAGCTCAACCCGAAGTGTATGCAAATCGCCCGCTCGTTATCATTGAACAAATAATTCGTGCAGTCAATACGATAATGGCGGAAGGCGAATTCGTAATCGAAACGCAAAGATTTTATGTAAGGCAAGAGCGTCCACAAATCTTCGTGCTTGTGATAAGCACTGACCGCCATTTTGGGTTTGCAACGGACGATAGTTTTCGCCGCGCCGTGGAGCATGTCGAGTTCTGCGCCTTCGATGTCGAGCTTGATATAGTCGACGCGCGGCAAATTTTTTCGTGCAACGTAAGTGTCCAAGTCAATGAAGCGGGCAATTAACCCCCCCCCACGGCATTGACTTCGAGTTTGCGACTGCCCGCGCCGCTTTCGCCGGAATAAGCCGCCTCGCCTTCTTGGTTGCTCAAGCCGAGATTTTCAATCGTGAATCCAAATTTTTCTGCGGGAGCGATGCAATTTTTGTAGTTTGCGGCGTTCATCTCGAAGGCGTAAACCTGCGCGCCTTGTTCGTAAGCTGAAGTCGCGCCGTCGAAAGACCCGCCGTCAATGGCAATGTCGCCCGCCTCAGGCAGGAAGCCGTTCAAAAAATATTGCGGCTCGGGCGCAAAGCGGAAGTCGTTCAGCAAATTTGATATCTTGCCGATAATCGACGCGCGAAAAACTTTTTTGGATTCGTCGTCGGCAAGCATTTCATGCACGGCGTAGAGTTCGGGCAGGCGCGTCATGAACAAGTTGTAAGATTTTCCGCGCCGTGAACGTCGGCAGAGATTATCGCTTTCGTGCCATAACGCTTGAAATAATCCATGAAGATATACGGGAAAAAGATGTTCAGGATAAAAATATATTTCGGCTTGTCGGGCAAGGCAGGGAACTCTTCCGCTGCAACGAGACTTTCGCCGGCGGCGGCTTGGAAAAATTTTTTCTGTTCGACGCTCAAGGCGCAAATGCAATTCAGATTGATACCGTTGCCTTTGAACGAGTCGACGATTTGACGGGCATTAGCGGGCATGTTCGGTGCGAAGAAAATTCCGCAGGGCGTCTTGTTTGCGGCCAATGATTGCATCGTCCGCAACAGTCTGTGCTCGTTCAAATCGGACACCATTTGGATAAAGTCCGCACTCCAATTAACAACCTCCTCGAATCATTTCAGCTTGGCGTATTGCTCGTCGTCGACGGGCTCAAGCCACTCGTTGGAGGCGTCTTCGGCGGGAATTTCTACTGCCAAATGCGAAAACCAACTGTCGGCTACCGCGCCATGCCAATGTTTGACTTCGGGCGCAATGTTGACGACGTCGCCGGGCTTTAGGGCTTGCGGAGCCTTGCCCCATTCCTGATACCAGCCGCGTCCGCCCGTCACCAACAAAATTTGTCCGCCCTTGTGATGGACGTGCCAATTGTTTCTGCAGGCGGGCGAAAACGTCACGTTGGCAATTGCGCCGCCCGTCTTGGTCAAAGGATTCAGATACGCTTGTCCGATAAAATATTTGCTAAACTGTTCGGGCAACGGCTTGCCGACCTCGAACACGCCGGGATTTTTAATTTCTGCCACGATAACCGCTCCTTCCAATGTAAATGATTCAATTCTAGCCCGCGCCGCCCTTTTGTCAAGACACGCTACCATAAAGCCTTCCTGTGCAAAAAAATTTTATTCGACTGTTGACATGGGGGCAAGGCGGCAAAAATTCCCTGCGCGGCAGGATTTTTTTCTTGCGCGAAAAATTTAACCCTGCACAAAAATTTTTGGGAGATGTTTTGATGAAAGAATTGATGTTGGGCAACAAAGCCCTTGCCCGCGGCTTGTGGGAGGCGGGCGTCAAATTCGTGTCGAGCTATCCCGGCACTCCGTCAACCGAGATAACCGAGGAGGCCGTCAAGTTCGACGACATTTATTGCGAATGGGCACCGAACGAGAAAGTCGCCATGGAGTCGGCATTCGGCGCGTGCTTGGCGGGTAAGAGAGCTTTCTGCGGACAAAAACACGTCGGGCTGAACGTCGCGGCAGACCCGCTGTTCACGTTGAGCTACACGGGCGTTAATGCGGGCTTGGTCGTGGTCGTGGCGGACGATGCGGGTATGCACTCTTCGCAAAACGAACAGGACAGCCGCCACTACGCCATTGCCGCCAAAGTCCCCATGCTTGAGCCGTCGGACAGCGCCGAGGCGTTGAGCTTCGCAAAACTTGCCTACGACATTTCCGAGCAGTTCGATACGCCCGTGCTGATTAAAATGTGCACGCGAGTCGCGCACAGCCAAAGCGTCATCGAAACGGGCGAGCGCGTCGAACATTCCACGGCTTACGAAAAAAATATCGCCAAATACGTGATGATGCCCGGCAATGCGAAGAAACGCCATCCGATTGTCGAGGAGCGCACGCGCAAGCTGACAGACTACGCTGAGACGACGCCGATTAATCGCGTTGAGCTTGCGTCGGACGAACTGGGGATAATCACTTCGTCAACGTGCTATCAATACGTCAAGGAGGCTTTCGGCGAGTCGGCGAGCGTTTTAAAGCTTGGCATGATTAATCCGTTGCCCGTCGAGCTGATAAAAAATTTCGCGGCGAAAGTCAAGCGGCTGGTCGTCGTCGAGGAGCTTGACCCCGTAATCGAGACGCACGTTAAAGCTTTGGGCTTGAAAGTCGAGGGCAGTGAACTTTTGCCGCGCATCGACGAGTTCAGCCAAAACTTAATCGCGCAGGCCTTCGGCAAAAAAATTTCGGCGGGCGTCACGCTGAGCGACGCAATACCGCCGAGGCCGCCCGTCATGTGCGCAGGTTGCCCGCACAGAGGATTGTTTTACGCGCTGAAGAAACGCAAGTGCACCGTCTTGGGCGATATCGGTTGTTACACGCTTGGAGCCGTCCCGCCGCTTTCGACGATTGAACTTACGCTGTGCATGGGCGCAAGTATCGGCGCAACTCACGGCTTCAACAAAATGCTTGGCAAAGAGTCCGAGGGCAAAACCGTTGCGGTTATCGGCGATTCGACTTTCATGCATTCGGGCATGACGGGCTTGGCGAACGTTGCCTACAATCAATCGAATTCGACCGTCATAATCTTGGACAACTCAATCACGGGCATGACGGGTCACCAACAGAATCCGTCGACGGGCTTGAACATAAAAGGCGACCCCGCCGGCAAGATTGACTTGGAGGCTCTTTGCCGAGCGATGGGGATTAATCGCGTGCGCGTCGTCGACCCGTACGACTTGAAGGCTTGCGACGTTGCCATTAAGGAGGAGCTTGCCGCCGCCGAGCCGAGCGTTATCATATCGCGCCGCCCGTGCGCCCTGCTCAAGACCGTCAAGCACAAGCCGCCGCTCAAAGTGGACGCCGACAAGTGTATCGGTTGCAAGTCGTGCATGAAGATTGGCTGCCCGGCCATAAGCATGAAGGACGGCAAGGCTGTCGTCGACCAGACTCAATGCGTCGGGTGCGGCGTTTGCAGTCAGCTTTGCCCCAAAAAAGCATTCGTCAGCACAGCTGCGCAAGCATAAACGTTCGCTTTAGGGTTTGTTGGTGAAGAAGGGAAAGCGTTGCAGAGAATGAGGCCGCCCATGGATGGGCGGCCGCCGCGACTTCGACGCGTGATGCGTCGACAGCGGCACGGGCGGATGACTGGGACGCGGGCGTTGGATAATTGGTCGGTAGCCGCCCCTGCGAGGCGAGTTTCTTTGCTACTTTCTTTGCTCGGTCAAAGAAAGTAGGTAAGACTGCCAACAGACCTCAGCTTCACTATAAAATTTTTCGGGAGTTTGAATATGGAAACCAAAAACATCATAATCGGCGTCGGCGGGCAAGGGCAACGTGACGTTGCATCCAGATAGCGCGCCGTATCGTTTATGATTTGGAGTTGGTCGCCGCGTTCATACGCAACGCTGGCGCATTGCTAGCTTCACTATAAAATTTTTCGGGAGTTTGAATATGGAAACCAAAAATATCATAATCGTCGGCGTTGGCGGGCAAGGCTCGTTGCTTGCCAGCAAAATCTTGGGACACTTGCTTTTGAACGCAGGCTTCGACGTGAAAGTCAGCGAAGTGCACGGCATGAGCCAGCGCGGCGGCTCCGTCATAACCTACGTCCGCTTCGGCGACAAAGTTTATTCGCCCGTCGTCGACAAAGGACAAGCCGACTTCATCGTTTCGTTTGAAATCTTGGAAACGGCGCGTTGGCTATCGTATCTCAAGGACGGCGGGCAAATCGTCACGAACACGCAACAGATTGACCCCATGCCTGTTATCACGGGCGCGACGGAATATCCTTCGGGGCTCGTGGAAAAAATTCGGGCGGCGGGCATCAAAATCGACGCAATGGACTGCTTAACGCTCGCAAGGCAGGCGGGCTCTCAAAAGGCCGTCAACATCGTCTTGCTCGGTCGGCTGTCTCACTACTTTGACATATCAGAAGAGGCGTGGCAAAATTCGCTTAAGTCGAACGTCCCTGCGAAGTTCCTGGAGATAAATCAGCGGGCGTTCTCGCTAGGAAAAGATTTTACGAGTTGAGCCGCGTCTATTGCGGTCGCGCTATCAGAATGCAATGTCATGTTGCAAAGAATTACCCTCCCAAAAACGGGAGGGCTTTTTTCTTGTTCTTAGTTCCTAAAAAAATTTGTCGGCCGCTTTGAAAGTAGCAAAACAGTTAGCGCGATTAAGCATATCGATAAAGGAAATTCTTCGCCGCGCTTGAATTTATTATCGTGATAAATTTTTACTCAACAATTTTTTGGAAGGAGAAATTTCAAATGGCAATATTGGTTTGCGGCGGCGCGGGCTATATCGGTTCGCACACGGTAAGGCAACTTCTTGAGGCGGGCGAGGAAGTCGTAATCGCCGACAATCTTTCGACGGGGCATCGAGCCGCGCTCAGCCCTGCCGTAAAATTTTACGAATGCGACATTCGCGACAAAGACGTGCTCAAGAAAATTTTCGCCGAAAATAAAATCGAGGCGGTCTTCCACTTCGCGGCGTATATCGAGGCGGGCGAAAGCGTCATAAAGCCGCTCAAGTACTTCAACAACAACGTCTACGGTATGCAAGTTCTGCTTGAGGCCATGACCGAATGCGGCGTCGACAAAATTATTTTCAGCTCCAGCGCGGCGGTCTACGGCGAGCCCGAACGCATTCCGATTGACGAGGGCGACAAAACTTTTCCGACAAATCCCTACGGCGAAACGAAACTCATCATGGAAACAATCATGCGTTGGGTCGGCGCGGCGCACGGCGTCCGTTACGTCAGCCTGCGATACTTCAATGCAAGCGGCGCGATTGAGGACGGTTCCATCGGTGAAGACCATCATCCCGAAACGCATTTGATTCCGCTGATTTTGCAAGTCCCGCTCGGCAAGCGCGACCACATTACGATTTTCGGCACCGACTACCCGACGCCCGACGGTACTTGCATTCGCGACTACATTCACGTCGTCGATTTGGCAAGTGCTCACTTGTGCGCGCTGAACTATCTGCGCGGGGGCGGCGAATCGAATCACTTCAACTTGGGCAGCGGCAGCGGCTTTTCGGTCAAGCAGATTATCGACGCGGCGCAGAAAGTCACGGGGCAAAAAATAAAAACCGAACTCGGCGACCGCCGCGCAGGCGATCCGGCTCGGTTAGTTGCTTCGGGCGATAAGGCCCGGAAAATTTTGGCTTGGGCTCCGCGCTTCGACGACGTGGAAAAAATCATCGCCACCGCTTGGAATTGGCATCGCACTCACCCGAAAGGCTACGACGATTAAAGGCGTTCGATAAAGTCGTTTAGGAATATGCTGAATTTCGCCGCGCCCTGAATGTTCAGATGGTCAACGTCCCAAAAATCTGCGTCGCTTAAACCCTGTAATTTCCAGCTGTCAATGAAAATCGCCGAGGGATGTTTTTTGCACGCTTGCCTGACGAGGTAATAGAATTCGTCAAGCATCGGCTTGATGAAATGCTTTTTGTAACCTTCCGTCACGGGCGGCAGAAACATTATTGGGCGAATGCGATTCTGTTCGCACAGCGTCAAGTAGCCGTCCAAAATCTGAACATTCTCGTCGCGGGTTTCGGGATAATTTCTGTTCGCCCATTTATCGATTCTTTCACGGGCACCCAATTTCTGATTGAAAGTCATCAAGCGCAAAATGTTGTCGGAATGTACGCCTGTAACATCGAATTGCTCAATGAGCGGCAATTTAAATGACAAATACTCTTCACGAAAAATTTTGCAATAATCCTCGACGGACATGAAAAAATTGTGCAAATCTCGGAAAGCTATCGCATATTGAAGGAGCCTGAAACTTCCTGAACAGAATTTTGATTGGTCGTAGTGAAAGGAATAGGGCGCGAGCCCGATAAGCGCGTAACGAAGTGTGCCCCCCCCCCACATGATACAACGAATTTGGCGGTCTGAAAGTCATAATACAAATCTTGGCTGCTTTTTCCGAAATTAAACAGTTTCCGTTTGAATCGTCTTGCATCTATTCCGTATTCAGTGTAGCTCATTCCTGTGGCGAACATTTCAAATTCCGCCGCGTGCTTCTTGAAGTATCTGAGCGAACGTTCGACCATAAAATTGCCGTTGTCGAGGAAATTCAAGCCGATAATCTTATTTTTAGAGATACCGTAGTCTTTTACCGTTCTAATAAAATTCACCGAACCGCCCTGCTCCACGCAAAAGATGTAGTCGTAATAAAAATCGCGGACGCATTCCTTTAAGTCGTACAGCGTATAGAGTAAGCTTGCGGGCAAGCCGACGCGCTCCAAGATTTTTTTCGCGGGCTCCACTTCGTCGACGACAATGGCGCAAAATTCCAGTTCGGGATTCAAAATCGACAGCTTTTCCAACAGTTGGTCAGTCCAAGTGACGAGCAAGACGCGCATTCAATCAAGCCTCCTCAATGACGCCGATTTTAACCAGGTAGGTGTAAATGCCGCCGACTTCGTTTGAATCGGTGACGGCGGCGGCAAGCTTCTTAATGGCATCGGGGGCATTGGCCATAGCCACGCTCTGCGGAATCAGCTCAAGCATTTCGATATCGTTGTAGTTGTCGCCGAAAGCAACCGCCTCGTCGACCGTGTAGCCGTAGTGCTTAAGCAAAACCTCAATGCCCGTCGCCTTCGATACGCTTTTGTCCATGACCTCCAACAGGTGCGGCGCGCTTCGGACGACATTCAGCGTCGGGAAAAGCTTGCCAAGTTCGCGTTCCATTTCAATGCAAACGGGCGGCTCGCACATGACAAGGATTTTATTTGGGAAAATGTTTTCGCTCAACAGCGCGTCGAAGTTCCCAATCTCAACCTGCGCGGACGTGATGTCGACTTCGCGTTGCGCCCGCCAATCCATGGTCTCGACGAACCAACGCCGCCCCGTGTAGTAATTGACCGTTATATCCTGCCAACGCTTCATATCCGCCAAAATGCCTCGCGCATCCTCGGCGGATATTTTTTTGTCGAAAAGAACCTCCTCCGCCGCCGTCAAGACCAAGCCGCCGCTGTAGCTGATAACGGGCGTGTGCGCCATGCCAATCGCGTCGGTTATCGGGTAAATGGCTTCGGGCATCCTCGCGGACACGAAAACGAACGGCAAACCCTTCGCTACGACGGATTTAATCGCCTTGACGTGCGCCGCGCAGGTTTTCTTGTCGTCCGTCAGAAATGTGCCGTCAATGTCGGATAAAACGATTTTAATCATGATTCAAACTTCCTTCCTGCTGAAAACAATCGACGCGAAAATTTTATCGCCCGGTATCTTGTCGGCGTGCCAAAAAAGTTTCGCGTCAGCCCCAATCATGCCGCGAATAAATTTTTTCGCCGGAGCATCGTTGCCGCCCGTCACCCGAACAAAAATTTTCGACGCCTGCTTAATCTCGTCGGCGTCAAGCAGCGGGAACTTGACGGCGGCTTTAACGGCGTCGAGCGCAGTGAAGCCCAAGCCGCAACCGAATGCCGCATTGCCCCACTTGCCAAGCGATTTGTCCTTCGCGAACATGTCAAGGAAAATGTCTGCGCCCTGCGCGAAAACGTCGTTGGCAACGTCGAACACCTCGGCAAGCGACACCTGCATTTGATGGAGGCGGAAAACAAAAAATTTCTCGGTCGGGATGTCAAAAACGGTATCGGCTTCCCTGTGCAAGATGTTCAGGCAAAAGTCGGCGTTCTGCTTGCGGGCGGCGTTTTCCAAGACGAACGGGCGATTGGCGAAGGCAACGATTGTCGCGTTCTGATTTTTGGCGCAGGTAAGGATTTCGGGCAAAGCTTTGCTCGCCGCAGAGGAGCCCGCGCCCGTCACGATAAAAACCAGGTTCGCGCCGCGCAGGGCAGCCGTGACTCGCTTGTAAATCATCGTCGAATCGCGATTGAGGAAAACATTGGTCTTCGCCGCGCTGACCAGCAAAAGATTTTCGTCGTTGCCAACCGTGATGAAGTCGACGTTTTTGCCCATACCGACGCTCGCCGTCATCATCTTGCCGACAGCCTTCGCGCCGCCCTCGCCTACGCCGACGACCTTTACGTTAAGCTTGTCCATGAAATTTTCTCCTCGTCAATCGCTTTGCCAAATTTTGTCGCTCAAAATGTCAATGCAAGAAATTTTCCCATTCGTCATGAAAGAGCCCGTGTCCATAAGCGTGATTTTGTTCGGCAGGCGAATGGGATAATACCAGTTGCGCTTTATGAAGGGCGTGGGCGTGTGGCCGCATATGACGTGCGCGGAGCCGCGATAGCCGTTGTAAAATTTTTCGCGAATCCAAAGCAAAGAATCTTCGTCCTGCTTATCCAGCGGCTTGTTGGGATTAAGCCCCGCGTGAACGAAAATATATTCCTCGTCGTCAATGAACATCTGATGATAATACGGGCGATTTTCTATGAATTTCAAAGCGCGGTCGTAAGCCGTTGAATCTTTCGCCCGCCAAATGTCGAACTCGGCCTTGGTCTTGTTGCCGCCGTTCGGTAACCAGATGCCGCCTTCCGTCTCGCCCAGCGCGTAGTAGTACCACATCATTTGCTCGTGGTTGCCGCGCAGAGCAATGACGTTAGGCTTTTCGCTCATCTCCATAGCCCAGCGGAAACAGCGCATATTTTCTTCGCCGCGGTCAATGTAGTCGCCAAGCAGAATCAGAAAGTCCTTGCGCTCGTCGAAGTTGACTTTGTGAATGAGTGACAGCAGCCGATTAAATTTTCCGTGCATGTCGCCTATAACCAAAATCCGCCGATAGTTCATCGCCTCGCCCCCCTACTTGCCGCGCTGTTACGCTAAGCATTGCCGGTTCGGTTGATTTATTATCACGCCGATAATTTCTTTCAAGCAGGCGATTTTCCTGCAAGCGCAAGCTTGACCCAGATAGCGCGGCCGCTTTAGAAGCGGCGGAACAGATAGCGCGGTTAAATCGTCGACAAGTTCAACAAATCGCCGCGCCGGAACGCAACGCTACGCATTGCTAGCCCAAAGTCATAATTTTTTCAGCAAAGTCATGTTCAAGCTGGCCGCTTTAGAAGCGGCGGAACAGATAACGCGCCGTGTAGTCCGACAAGTTCAGCAAATCGCCGCGTTCATACGCAACGCTGCGCATTGCTAGCCCAAAGTCATAATCTCTTTCAGCAAAGTCATGTTCAAGCTGCCTTCGACGATACGGGCGAGACGGTCGTAATTCTGTTGACGTTCGGCGCGCAGGTTGCGAGTCGATTCGAGCGGCGGCAGATTTTTTTGTTTGCGGACGGCGTTAAGGAATTGGCGGCGGAAGTCGTCGTTATCGAAAATGCCGTGGACGTAGGTGCCCATGACGTTGCCCGCCGAAATGATTTTCCGCCCGCGCAGATTCGATTCGCCGCTGTGAATTTCGTAGCCGTCGAGATTCGTGCTTTCAATGTGCGAGCCGAGGAAATCGAAGCTTACTGCGAGCAGCGTCACTTGGCGAGTGAACTTGTCGGCGGCGAAAGTCGTTTCAATCGGCAAGAGACCGAGCCCGTCAAGTTCGGCGTGATTCGATTCGGTGCGGAGCGGGTCGAAAATTTTATCGCCGAGCATCTGGAAGCCGCCGCATATCCCGACAATCGCCGAGCCCGCCTCCGCCCGAAGCAAAATCTTTTCCGCGAAGCCTTTGCCGCGCAGGCCTATCAAGTCTTCGGAGGTGTTCTTGCTACCGGGCAGGATAATCACGTCGGCGGCGTCGAGTTGGTCGGGAGCGGTCGCGTAGAAAAGTTGAACGTCGCCTTCGCCCGCCAAGCTGTCAAAGTCCGTGAAGTTCGAGAGCTTGCCGAGCCGAATCACCGCGATTGAAACTTCGCCGTCAGCCGCGCAGGTTTTGTCGTCGAGTGAAACGCTGTCTTCGTCGTCAATGCCGAGCTTGTCGATATAGGGCACGACGCCGAGGACGGGCTTACCGGTTTTCTGTTCGAGGAAGTCGACGGCGGGCAAAAACAGCTTGACATCGCCACGAAACTTGTTAATGACGAGCCCTTTGACCAAAGCGCGTTCGTCGTCGTCGAGGAGTTCGAGGGTGCCGACGATTGACGCCAATGCGCCGCCGCGGTCTATATCGGCAACGAGAATCACGGGAGCGTTGAGATACTTGGCGACGCGCATGTTGACGATATCGTTCGCCTTGAGATTGACTTCGGCGGGCGAGCCTGCGCCTTCGATAACGATTGTGTCGAATTCGGCGGAAAGTTTTTGCAGAGCGGCTTTGACGGCGTCGAAGGCCTTAAGCGAGTAGCCTTGATGATAAGCGGCAGCACTCATTACGCCGACGGCGCGGCCGTTGATTATGACTTGGGAAGAGGCGTTGCCCGTAGGCTTGAGCAGGACGGGATTCATTTCGACACGCGGCGCGATATTGGCGGCTTCGGCCTGTGCCACTTGCGCGCGACCCATTTCGAGCCCGTCAGCCGTCACGAACGAGTTAAGAGCCATATTCTGCGCCTTGAACGGTGCGACGCGTTGACCTGCGCGGAAAAAAATTCTGCACAGCGCGGCAGTCAAAATGCTCTTGCCGACATGCGAGCTTGTCCCTTGAAACATTAAATATTTCGCCATGGTTTCACGACCTTTTACAGAGTTACATTCTTAAGAAGCCGCCACGAAGTGTGAGGCCGTCATGGATGACGGCCGCCGGCAACAGAAACAGGGATGTTTCTTTGCCGGCACAAACGGCTGACTAGGACGCGGGCGTTGGACAAGTGGTCGGCTTCCGCCCCGCGCGCAGCGGTGGCTTTTTTTGCTACTTTCTTTGGCCAGTCAAAGAAAGTAGTTAAACGTTGTCTTTGAGCCCTTTTGCTTAGGGGTTGTTGGTAAATTAAAAGTGAATAACGACAGAAGCAAG
>CAMJMR010000039.1 GCA_946407095.1 uncultured Selenomonadales bacterium
CGGAATTGGCAGACGCGCCGGACTTAGGATCCGTTGCCTTCGGGCGTGAGGGTTCAAATCCCTCCATCCGCACCAGTTTTTTCAGCGGGAGGGGCGTTTTCTATGGAAATATTCTTAACAGTGTTGGCGGCTTACTTAATCGGCTCGATACCTGTGGGCTTGATTTTCGGCAAGCTGATTTGGAAGAAAGACCTGCGGCGATTCGGCTCGCGCAACATTGGCGCAACCAATGCTTGGCGCATCTTGGGCAAGAAGGCAGGTCTTTTAATTTTCCTGTTCGACTTCATCAAAGGACAACTCGGCGCACTGCTCGGCGCGTGCATTGTCGGGACGCCCGGTGCCATGGTTTTGGGCGGCTTCTTCGCGATAATCGGTCATGCCTTCCCGCTGTTTATCGGCTTCAAGGGCGGCAAGGGTGTAGCGACGGGGCTCGGCGTCCTGTCCGCGCTCATGCCGTCAATCACGGCGATTGTCTTTATCGTATGGCTCGCGCTTACCCTGCTGACGCGTTACGTTTCGGTTGCGTCGATAGTTGCGGCATTGCTCGCGCCGATTCTCGCGGCATGTACCAAGGAGCCCGCAGAATTTTTCGCATTCGCATTGGCGGCGGCGGTCATCATCGTTTGGCGGCATAAGGACAACATCATTCGCCTTAAAGCAGGCCGCGAAAACAGATTCTAATTGGAGGGCTCGGCTGTGGGATTAATGCGGATTGATTCGGGCATCAAGCGCGGAATGTTCCCGCTCGTGCTGAACGGCGTCGAAGTTCGCACGCTTGAAGAGCTGCGCGGCAATTTTGACTTGGAAAGTGTCGTCGGCTACTTTCAAAGCGGCGAATTGCTCACGTGGCTCGAAAATCGTTTCTACGACGACGAAGCGGACGCGATTGCGAATATCGCCGCTGACGACAAAAATTTGGCGGCAAAAATCTGCGCGGCTCTCGACGTCGAATGCGACACCGATTTGGACTTCACGCGCCGCCTGCGCGAAAAAAAAGCTCGCCTCGCCGAAATGACGGACGACGAAAAAATTATCGGCAACGCCGCCGCGACCGCCCTCAATCAGGAAGACTTGGCGACGCTGATTCAAATGGACTACAAGACGATTTACCTTTGCGGCGAAAATTTCAACGTGCCGATTCGCGTGGCGGGCGTCCGTTACGTCGGAGTGTTGTCGACGCCGAAAATCAAAATCCGCGCCCAATCTCAAGACGAACTCGACGCGGCGGGCATCGTCTTTGAAAATGTTCAGTTGCCGTGGCAAAAGTCTTTGCCGATTGACGAACTAAAAGCCCTCGCCGAAAAAATTTTCCAGACGGGCGGCAAGTGGCCGATTGTCAAAGACGGCAAGCAAGTTTCGACGTTCGACCAACTGGACAAGACGGAAAAATCTGCGGCGTTGCGCATGGTCTGTCAAGGCAAGTACACCGAACAGCAACTCGCCTTCATGCAACTGACGGACGACCTTTCTTCGGGTTTCGCGCTCACCGTCGATTCTTTTTGCACAGGCGGCGGCGTCGGAGCGAACATAATTCCTTACAAACAAATTCAGCGTGCCGGTCTCGGCAGTGGAGAAAATGTTTTTTGGATTGAACGACAGAATAAGTACGTTTGGATTGGCGATTATTATGAGTACGTTTACAACAGAGATGCTTGCAGAAAACTTTTCCGTAAGATTGACTACAAGAAGGCAGTAAATTTTCTTGAAGTCGCGAAGAATTTTTAAGGCGGTGAATTTTTTGGCGCGGAAAATAATTTTGCTGTTCGCGCTGATTTTTTTTGCGGCAGCGAATGTAGAGGCGGCTCCGCCCGATAACGGAATGCCTTTCGACCCGCTGGCAACGACGGCCTCCGATACCGATTCGGGCGCGCTGACGCTTGTGGTCATGAAGGACACCAACGAGCTTTGCTTCATCGTGGCGGACAATCAGGCGCGGGCATTGGGCATGGTGCCCTACACGAGCCGCATCTACGATTTTTACTTGCACAAGGACTCAAGCGGAGGCTGTCCGCCGTTTATGTTCATGATGGTGTTGCCTATGGAAACGCGCGGGCAAATCGACGACAACTTGGGCGAGTGGCAAGAAAATTTCCACTTGATACCGGTGTACGCGCTGTTCAACGTCCAAAGCGGGCAAGTCATCTGCGAAAAGCCTTTTTTCTCGGCAAGCAGTCTGCAATCGACGCACTACCACGACACGATAAAAAATCCGAATCACGAGCGGCTGATTGAAATATTCATGACGCACATGCCGCGCCTCCACCGACTTGTCAGAGACCAACATCTTTCCTTGCCATAAAAAAAGCCGCTTTAAAAGCGGCGCAAGCTCGAAGCTTGACCCAGATAGCGCGCCGTGCCGTCCGATAACTTCAATCGCTCGCCGCGCCTTAAGCTAGACTTTGAAAACTTGTGCAACAGCCTCGATGTGTGACGTGAACGGGAACATGTCGACGGGCTGAATTTTTTTTGTCCGATAGCCGAGCCCTTCCAGGATTTTCAAGTCGCGGGCAAGCGTGGCGGGATTGCACGAAACGTAAATGATTTTTTCGGGTTCCATAGCCGCGAAGGTCTCCAAAACTTTTTTGTCGCAACCTGCGCGGGGCGGGTCAACGACGACCACTTCAGCATAAGTTCCCGCGTCGCGGAGACGAGGCAAAACTTTCACAGCGTCGCCCACGATAAATTCCGCGTTGTGAATGTGATTTTCCCGCGCGTTCCTAATCGCGTCGCCCACCGCCGAGCTGACGACTTCGACGCCGATAACCTTCCGCGCCCGCCGAGCCATGAACAACGATATCGTGCCCGTGCCGCAATACGCATCGATTATCGTTTCATTGCCGCGCAGATTCGCGAAGTCCAACGCCGTCTTGTAAAGAACTTCAGCCTGCGCGGTGTTGACTTGGAAAAACGAACGCGCCGAGATGTTGAAGCTCAGCCCGCCTATCGCGTCGTGAATCGTCGGCTTGCCGTACAAAACACGCGTATCGCGACCAAGGATAACGTTGTTGCGGAAAGTCTGGACGTTTTGCTGAATGCTTGTGACGTTCGGCAATTCCTTCAGCAGGGCGCGGACAAAATTTTTTTCGTTCGGGAAGCTTTTGGCGGCAGTGACGAGCACAATCATCAGTTCGCCGTTCGAGCCGACGCGACCCATCACGTGACGCAGAAAACCCTTGTGAGTGTCTTCGTCGTAAGGTTGAAGCCTGAACTTTTCGGCGACGGTGCGGACGGCGGCTAAAATTTTGTCGTTGCCGAGGTTTTGAATCGGGCAGGCGGGCGCGTCGATAATTTTGTGACTGCCGCGAGCGTAACAGCCGATAATCAATTTCCTAGTCCCTAGTCCCTTGTCCCCAGTCCCTACAGGAAACTGCATTTTGTTGCGATAGCGCAAGGGATTTTCCATGCCGAGCGTGTTAAAGACTTCGACTCCTTCAAGCTTGCCGATTCGCTCAACGGCGTCGACGACCTGCTGACGTTTCCACTTCAACTGCGCGGCGTAACTCATGTGCTGAAGCTGACAGCCGCCGCAATGTTCGTAGAGCGGGCAAAAGGGTTCGACGCGCTCCGCAGACGGCTTGACCACTTCGACGAGCCGAGCGACCGCGTAATTTTTTTTTCGCACTTCCACTTCCGCCAAGACCTCTTCGCCTGGCAAAGCACCCTCAACAAAAACGGCGAGCCCGTCGATTTTCCCGACGCCTTCGCCGCTTGAGCCGAGTCCGTGAATTTTAATCGTTAATAGCATTTCGTATAGTCCTTATATTTAGTGAGGCTAGCAATGCGCCAGCGTTGCGTTCCGTCGCGGGTGATTAGTTTCCTCTGCCGCAACGTTGGAGCGCGTCCGCTGTTTGGTTACTTTTTAAAAGTAACTTCGCATAGTCCTCAAGTCCTCCGCAAGCTGAGCCTTTAAATCGTCGGCGGAGGCAAAAATTTTTTCATCGCGCAACTTGCTGACGAAGCTGACGAAAATTTCTTCGCCGTAGATGTCGCCGCTGAATTCGTCGATAAAAATTTCCAACCGCCGCCGCTGCGCCTTGAACGTGGGATTGTCGCCGATGTTGGCAATGCCGTTGAAGTTTTGCCCGCGCACCTTGACGCGCACGATATACGCGCCGTTGGGCAACATTGCGCGCCTGTCCGAAATTTCCAGATTCGCCGTCGGGAAGCCGAGCTTGCGGCCGCGCTTGTCTCCGTTGACGACTTCGCCCGCGTACGTGAAATTTCTGCCGAGCAGTTGATTCGCCGAAGTCAAATCGCCCGCCGCTATCAAAGCCCGAATGCGCGTGCTGCTGACGGTTTTCTTGTCGACCGTGAACGCTTGGCAAACTTCCGCCTTGAAGCCGTAATCTTGAGCCGCGCGCAAAAGCAAACGTCCGTTGCCGCGCCCGAAACGTCCGAAAGTGTAATTTGGCCCCGTCACGACGTAAGCGGGCGCAATTTTTTCTTGCAACAGTGCCAAAAATTCTTCGGGCGATTTGCGGCTGAAATCCTTCGTGAAAGGAATTTCAATCAGCACGTCGACGCCCATATCGGCAAAAATATCGCGGCGGAGATTTTTGCTGCCAATCATGAGCGGAGCGTCTTCGGGCGCTATGACCGTCAACGGGTGATTGGAAAACGTGAAGACAAGCGCGGTGCCGTCGATTGTTTTGGCGGTGTCGATGGCGTGACGGATAACGCTGGCGTGTCCCAAGTGAACGCCGTCGAACATGCCCAGCGCGACGACGGGACGCAGATATTGTTTAGTCAAGCCTGAAATTTTTTTTACAATCTCCAAGGAATCACCTCGTTTCAATCGCCAAGCGCGGCGCGTATTGCAGAAATTTCCTGCGCGGTGAACAAACCTTCGGGCGATTCGCGAATCATGATATCGTGAAGGCGAAGCTTTAAATTTTCCAATTCGACGGGCGGGACGGCGGCTGTCTCCGACAAGCTGATTGTTCGCATTTGCGCGTCGACGTAGCGTTGAGTTTTCAAGATGACAGCCTCGACAAGCGCGCGGTTGTCGTTGCCCAAGCCTTGCGGCGCAGTCAGCATGTAAATCTTAATCTGCTCGTCAAGTGCCTCCTGCTCCAAGTCAATCAGCCGCGCGTGAGTCGCCTCCGCGTTGAAGTTGTCCGCGTCGACAGAATTCAAGCCGTCAACGATGTTGTGATACGACTGCCAATTTCTGTCCAGGCGGTCGATGTGCTTTTGGTAAGCCGCGTACCATTCGCCGAAAATTTTCTGTTGCTCCTGAAGCTCCTCAAGCTGCGCCCGCGTGATTTGTTCCTGCTCAAGCTGCTGAACTCGAATGAAAGCACTCGCGCCGAACACGAAGACCAACAGCGTGCAGATGATGATGAACGTTTTGGGCGTCGGCGAAAATTTATACAGCAGAGCCAACGCAACGGTCGCCGCGATTAAAAGCAGGTAAATCATTCGGCAACAAGGGCGCGCCCGATTTCGTAAGCCGCCGCGCAGTCTTCGGCGAAATGTTCTTCGCGATAAGCAAATTTATGTTCGGCGTCGAAGATTGAACTTTCGTAGCGCGAATAGTCTTTGAACTGAACGGTATCGTAGGCGCGGAGGATTTTCGGCGTGACGCCCAAGATGCGCCGCGCGAAAAGTTCGTACATGCCAAGGCGTTCCTTCATGCCGAATTGCTCGAAATGGTTTTGAGTCATGTTCATGGTGTAGACGAACGCGCTCGGCAATTTTTTCGGGAAGACGGTCGGAATTTCGTCGCTGTAAATGTAATTGGAAAAGAACAGCCGCTCAATGAAAGCTATCGTGCCCGCCGAAAGATTCATGAAGTAAATCGGCGAACCGATGATAAGGGCGTCGGCGTCCTTGACGCGCTCCAAGACGGGCGAAAGGTCGTCGCTCATGGCGCAAGTGCCGTGCGGGCGGCTTTTGAGTTTGCAGGCGAAGCAACTCGTGCAGCCCTTGTACTTCAGCGAATAGAGATTGACCAATTCGGTCGACGCGCCCGCGTCCTCCGCGCCCTGCATTGCGTGCTTGAGCAACTCGGCGGTGTTCCAATTCTTGCGCGGACTTCCGTTAATGGCGATAAGATTTTTCATGATAAGCCCTCCTACTTTTAAAAAGTAGCAAACAGCGGACGCGCTCCAACGTTACAGAGGTGGAAAGGTTATCGCCGCACCGGAACGCAACGCTGCGCATTGCTAGCTTTGTTTAAATGTCAAACCAGAGTTGAAAATTTTGTTCGGCGGTGAAGCTGATGAGTTCGCCGATGCGCGGCGTCAGGAGCTCGTAGTTTTTCCCTGCGCTCTCGGCAAGCAAATTTTTGTAAGGCTCGTTCCATTCGTGGCGGGCAAGCGCAAATTTCCCCGCGTGAATCGGCACGACCTTCGCCGCGTGAATGTCGTCGGAGGCCTGCGCGGTCTCGGCGGGCAAAAGGTGAATCGCGTGCCATGCAAGATTATACTGCCCGTTTTCCATGAAAGCCAAATCGAAGCCGCCGAACTTCTTCCCAATGTCCTTAAAGTGATTTGAGTAGCCGCCGTCGCCCGAACAAAAAATTTTCCGCGCAGGTGTCACGAAGGCGAAGGCGCACCACTCGGTAGGGTTTTGCGTCAACATGCGCCCCGAAAAATGTTGGCTCGGCAAAATGTGAGCCGTCAAGCCGTGTCCGAAGTCAATCACGGCGTCCCAATCGTCTTCGATGATTTTGTCGGCGTCGAAGCCCCATTGCTCGAAATATTCGCCCACACCCAAAGGACACAGCACGGTTTTGATTTTGGGCTTAAGCGCGGCGATTGTCGGGTAGTCGAGATGGTCCCAATGGTCGTGAGTTATGGCTAGAATATCAATCGGCGGGAAGTCGGCGGCGGAATAGACGTTGCTGCCCGCGAAGGCGCGATTGACGAAAAAAATCGGCGAGGCGTAGGGCGAAAACACCGGGTCAAGCAAAATCTTTCGTCCCGCGAGTTGCAGATAAATCGTCGAGTGTCCCATCCAAATCGCGCAGTCTTCGTCGCCGAGGGAATGCAAATCGGTTTTGACGGTCGGCACGGGTGCGGGCGGCACGAGCCCCGTCTTGTCGCCGAAAAGAAACTTCCACGTCGCCACGAGGCGATTTTCTTTTTCTTGAACGTCTTCGCTCATGATTTTGACGGGCGTGAGGCATTCAAAGTGGTCTTTGAAGTAGTGCGGCGAGTTCAAAATTTTTTCGAGGCGCGAGCCCGTCGGCAGCCGTCCGAATTCGGGACGATTCACGTAATAGAAAATGCCGCCGCCCGCCGCCGCCGTCAAGCCTGCCGCGCCGATTAAAGCATTGCGAATAAAATTTCTGCGATTCATTCAGCTAAAGACTCCCGTCAAAAAAATTTTGCCGCTTTTAAAGCGGGCGAAAGGGTGCCGCCTCAAGAATATCAGCTTAAAAAATTTTTTACAAGACTAAAGGAAAATCATAAACGGCATTGAAAAGCTTATATACGATTTTTATTCGGAGGTTGAAGAAAGTTTTTTTCTGTTGTAAAATCGGCGAAGAATTTTTTCAGAAACAATACGACAGCCGGAAAGGTGAGTGAAACAGGAGTGCTTGAGCAAATCTTTAATTCGTCGAACTTTAATTACCTGCCGCGAGCCATGACGGCAGCAAGCATTCGGCAAGAAGTCATTGCCGACAATATCGCGAACGTCAATACGCCCAACTTCAAAAAATCAACGGTGGAGTTTGAGGACTTGTTGGCGCGAGAAATTTACGGCGAAGAGCCCGACGGCAAGTTGAAACTTGTGCGGACGCACGATAACCATTTGCCACTTGAAACTTTGCCGTTCCATGCCGAGCCGCAAATCGTTCAAGACAATTCGACGACAATGCGCGTCGACAAAAACAACGTCGACATCGATATCGAAATGGCAACCTTGGCGAAGAATCAGCTCTACTACAACGCGGTCGTCACGAAGTTCAGCAATTACGTCAGCGCGTTGAAAAATGCCATCACCAGCAACGGTCAATAACATTTGAGGAGAAATTTACATGGGATTATTCTTGGGAATTGACGCATCGGCATCGGGCTTGACTGCCGAGCGATTGCGAATGGACGTCATTGCAAACAACATTGCCAATTCAAATACGACGCGCACAGACCGAGGCGGAGCTTATCACCGCCGCTACGTCGTCTTCGAGCCGCGAGAACGTGAGCCAAAAACTTTTGAGCAGACGCTTCTAAAAGCAGTCGGCGCGACCAGGCAGGTAAGCGAGGGCGTCCGCGCCGTCGAGATAGCTGAAGACGATACGCAAGGCCCGCTTGTCTATGACCCCGGCCACCCCGACGCCAACGCCGACGGTTACGTCGAACGCCCCAATGTCAACATCGTAAGCGAGATGATCGATATGATAACCGCCCAGCGCGCTTACGAGGCCAATTCCACGGCTATCAGTGCCGCCAAAGCTATGATGAGCAAAGCTTTGGAAATCGGCAAGTAAAAATTAGGAACTAGGGATTAGAGAATAGGACGGTGACGATATGGAAATAACGCCCTTGGAAATGACGCCCGTGAAAATGAGCGCGCACAGTCACCTTGGCGAAACACAAATCGAAGAGCCCGTTAAATCTTTCGGAGAATACGTAAAGGACGCCTTGAAAAAAACCAATGAGCTTGAATTGGAAGCCGAAAGACTAAACGCGGCACTTGCGGCAGGCAGAATAGAGGATATTTCTCAAGTGGTGGTTGCCTCTCAAAAAGCGGAGATCGCGCTCCAATTAACGCTACAGTTGCGAAACCGTGCTACGGCAGCGTATCAAGAAATCATGCGTATGCAGGTGTAGGAACTGTCGATTGGTAATCGGTTCCTAGAAAGGACTGAGTTTATTGGCGAATTGGAGAGAGCGGCTCCGGGAACTTTGGAACAGACTCGACAAAAAGCGCAAATATGCATTCATCGGCGGGATTGTTGCCCTCATCCTTGCTTTTGTCGGGATAAGTTTCTGGTACGGCAGCAAGCCCGAATATGTGCCGCTGTACACCAATTTGGAGACGAAAGACGCCGGCGACGTTGTAAACAGCCTAAAAGAAACGGGCGTTCCTTATGAACTTATTGAAGATAAACGCGGCGCAACAATCCTCGTTCCCGTCACGCAAGTGCATGATTTAAGGCTTTCCTTGGCCTCGGAGGGTCTGCCGCGCGGCAATAAAGGTTTTGAACTCTTCGACGACAGCAAGCTGGGCGTCACGGAATTTCAAAACAAAGTCAATTACCTTCAAGCCCTTCAAGGGGAACTCACGCGCACAATCGAACACCTCGACAGCGTGGAAAAGGCGCGCGTGCATATCGTCTTGCCGGAGGACAGCCTCTACAAGAAAAACGAAAAGCCCGCCACGGCGTCAATCCTCCTTATGTTGAAGCCCGAAAAGAAATTGTCGCCGCCCGAAGTCAAAGGCATTGTCAATCTGGTCAGCCACAGCGTGCAAGGGCTCGCGCCCGAAAACATCACTATCGTCGACGAACAAGGCACCATCCTCAACAAAAGTGACGACGACGAATTTGAAAGGCAGACCGCGCAGAATTTGCGGACGTTGAGTCAGATTGAAATGACGAAAAAAGTTCGCGACCACATTCAGCAAAATCTGCAGACCTTGCTGGACAAAACCCTTGGCGAAGGCAAAGCGTTCTGCCGCGTCAGCGTGGAGCTTGACTTCGACGACAGAAAGGTTGACCGCCAAACTTTCACGCCCGTGGTTGACGAATCGGGTATCATTCGCAGTCAGCAGGACATAAGCGAAAGTTACAACGGCGAATCGAACATGCCCGGCGGCGCGGCGGGCGTGCAAGCAAATATCCCCGGCTACGTGGCCGAGGAAAGAAACGCCAACGCCGAATACGAGCGCAAAGAGTCGACGCGCAACTACGAAATAAACGAGGAAAACCAGAAAATCATAGCGTCGCCCGGCTCAATTCGCCGCCTTACCGTTGCAGTCTTGGTCAGCGATGAAATTACCGAACTTCAGCAAGAAGGTTTGCTCAGAGCCGTAAGTTCGGCGGCGGGCATAAACGAAGAGCGCGGCGATACCATTTCCGTCGAGCCCATGCCCTTCGACACAACCCTCCTTGACCAACAGGCTGAAGCGGCGCGGCTTGAACAATTACGCAAAGACAGAATTTTCTACACGGAGATTGCGGCTATGATTTTACTTGCGGCATTATTGTTGGGCGGGTTCCTTATGTATCGCTGGCGCAAACGCAAAGAGCGTCAAGCGGCACTTGAGGCTAAGCTTGAGGCAGAACGGCTTGCCAAAGAGGAGGCCAAGAGAGTCGCGGAGGAAAAACGGCGCGCCGAAGAACTTGAGCAAAAGCGCATAGAGGCGGAGGAACTCGAAAAACGTCTTGCCGAAGCCGCAACTCGTGCAGCGGCCTTGGGCGTGGCAGCGGAAGGCGCAGACGGTATCGCGGGCGCGGAAGGCGTCGAAGGCATAACGAAAGGCGGCGGCTCTGCCTCCGAAGAAGACGAAGAGGAAGACGACGGCCTCACGCCCGAAGAAAGACAGCACAACATGGAAAAAGAGGCTATCTTGAAACTAATCGACGAGAAACCCGAAGAAGTCGCTTGGCTTATCAAGATGTGGCTTATCGAGGACGAGTGATTTGTTTTTAGGGACTAGGGATTAGGGACTAGGGACTAGCAAGCTTAAGGGAAAAAACTAGTCCCCGGTTCCCAGTCCCTAGTCCCTTTTTATTTTGAACGGAGGAGATTGATTATGGCGGCAGCGGCAGCAGCGGCGGCAGATTTGCAAGATATGTACAGCGAGCCCAAACCCATGTCGGCGCACGAAAAGGCGGCGATTCTGTTTATCGCATTGGGCGGCGATTACGCGGCGAAAGTCTTCGCGCACATGGACGAAGAGGAAATTGAAGCCATAACGCTTGACATCGCCAACAACAAGCAAGTCAGCATCGAAAAGAAAAACATGGTTATCAGCGAATTCTATCAGCTGATGATGGCGAACGACTACATTTCGACGGGCGGCCTGGAATATGCCCAGTCCGTTTTGGAAAAAGCACTCGGCGCGGAAAAGGCTACCGACATCCTCAAACGCCTCACGACGAGCTTGCAAGTGCGTCCGTTCGAGTTCCTGCGCAAAACAGACCCGTCACAGCTTTTGAACTTCCTGCAGAACGAACACCCGCAAACAATCGCGCTGGTTATGGCGTACCTGTCGCCCGACCAAGCGGGTATCGTCATGAGCGGCTTGTCTATCGATTCTCAATCCGACGTCGCCAAACGTATCGCGCTTATGGACAGGACGTCCCCGGATGTCATTCGCGAAATCGAACGCGTTTTGGAGCGAAAAATTTCTTCGCTGTCCACTCAAGACTTCACGAGCGCGGGCGGCGTCCCTGCCGTCGTCGAAATCCTCAACCGCGTCGACAGAGCCACGGAGCGCGCCATTATCGAATCGTTGGAAGTCGACAACCCCGAACTTGCCGAGGAAATCAAGCAGCTCATGTTCGTCTTCGAGGATATCATTTTGCTGGACGACCGCTCATTGCAGCTTGTCCTGCGCGAAGTCGATACCAAAGACCTTGCGCTTGCCATGAAGGCGACTTCCGACGACGTTGCCGAAAAAATTTACAAAAACATGTCCAAGCGCGCCGCCGATATGCTCAAGGAAGAAATTTCCTACATGGGTCCTGTCAAGATTCGCGACGTGGAAGAGGCGCAAACCAAAGTCGTCAATGTCATTCGCACGCTTGAGGACAAGGGCGTTATCGTCATCGTTCGCGGTGGCGGCGAAGGCATGTTGGTTTAAGCTGACGGAGGTGACTTTACTTGCCGGGACCTATAGTGCGTTGTATGACAGTCGGCGAGCCCGTGATAATCGGCGCGAGACCGAAAAAGCCGCCCGTCGAAAAACAGCCGCCTAAAGAGGACGTAGACGCGGACGCCGAAGAGGAAATCGACGAGCCCGAAACCGAACCCCTGCGCGGCATAGACAAAGAGACGCTTGACAAAATCTTCGCCGAGATAGAAGAAATCGAACAAAAATCCAAGCTGACCGAAGAAACATTGCGCGAGGCGGAGGAAAATAAAGCTCAAGCCGAAGAACTTCGCAAATTGGCGGATGAACTTCACACGCAAGCCGAAGACCTTCACAATCAAGCCGAACAGCACGTTGCCGACGCGACCGCCGAGGCTGAAAAACTTGTTGCCGACGCGAAGGCCGAATCGGAAAAACTTGTTGCCGACGCGAAAGCAGAGGCTGAAAAGCTCGTTGCCGACGCCAAGGCCGCGGCTGACAAAATTACGGACGACGCCTGGCGCGATTCTGAAGAGTTGCTCAAGACCACGCGCAAGGAAGGCTACGACACGGGCTACGCGGACGGCACCGAGGACGGCATTAAGGACGGCAAAGCGAAAATCGAACGCGACCTTGCCGACACCGTGCGCCAAGCCAACGCCAAGGCTCAAAAGACGATTCAAGACGCCAAGGAGCAGACGTCCGAGTATTTCGTTCGGGCGGAGGATGATGTCGTCAAAGTCGTGATGATGGCGATTGACAAGATTTTGCCGCAACACTTCATTGACGTGCCGCAAGTGATTCTGCCCGTCGTGCGCGAGGCGATTCGTCACGTGCGCGACCAAAAGGAAATCAAAGTGCACGTCGAGCCCGACAGCTACGATTTGGTTTTGATGGCGCGTTCCGAATTTCAATCGATGTTGACTGACGGCACCGCGATTATTGAAATCATTTCGGACGAGGCACTAAAGCCCGGCGACTGCGTGATAGAAACGCCCAACGGCGGCGTCGACGCCCGCCTTTCCACGCAACTTGACCTTATGAAGTCCGCCATTGAAAGCGTCTTGAATAATTAGGGACGGTGATAAGTTGTCGGATTCGAATCGGCGTTTCGATAACTTCAATGTTTGGAATCTACTTTCTTTGACCGAGCAAAGAAAGTAGCAAAGACCCGCTTTAAAAGCGGGGGAACAACTGGTACGCGGCATCCACCCTTAAGCCGTTGATGAGTTTCAACGCGCAATCTGGATGCAACGTTCACGTTGCTTTCTGTTGCCGGCGTCGCGCGTCCTTGCGCGCCAAAAAAAACTATGTGCCGACACTTTTCCAACAAACTCTGGGAGGCGATTTATCGTGTCGAACGAAGAAAAAATTTTGTCCATGCTTACGAAGATGCAAGCCGACATTGACGCCCTGCGCGCCGATATTGCAAATATCAAACGCAACGGCAATTCTCAACCGCCGAAAAAAACAATGACTCAACGCGAAGTTTTCATGGGGCTCGCAAATTTGCTCGACGACGACGAAAAAGAAGCACTCGGCAAATACATGGAGGCGGAAGAGGCGAGGAAGGTGGCACTTTATGGCTAATTATTGCTTGGATTCAAACGTAGTCAGCGATATTTTGCGCAAACAACCTGAAGTAATGCGCCATTTGAATGAAGCTCTTGATAACGACGACAATCTTTTTATTCCGTCAATCGTTTACTATGAAGTCGTTCGCGGCTTGAAGGCGGCGGGCAAGACCCGTATGCTCAAGGACTTTAATGAATTCTACTCCAACGCAAAACATCTTTATCTTGACCAAAACAATTTGACGACAATAGATAAAGCCGTTGAAATTTATCTTCAGCTCCGCAAGGGACAACTTATCGAAGACAACGACATCTACATTGCCGCAATTGCTATGGTCAACGATTGCACGCTGATTACTGCCAACACCCGCCACTTGAGCCGCGTCGAAGGGCTGAATTTCGTCAACTGGAGGGATTAAATCATGAGCACGTGGATTTTGCCGGCTTGCGTCGACGAAAATAAACCTTACTACTACGAGGTCGACAGAGCCTTTGATACACTCAAAACCATTTTCTGGGCGCAAAACAGGAACATGAAAAGCATTGCGGTCGGCGACATTGCCTACATTTACGAGAGTTCGCCCGTCAGAGTCATTGCTTGGAAGTGCAGAGTCGTTGCCGTCAACGTCCCCTATGAAGAGACCAAAAGCATTGACGAATCCGAATTTGAACACGGCGACGGCGGCATTGCCGATTCTTACGTCAAGCTTACCGCCATTTGCAAATACGACGACGAGGGCAGGCAAAAGCTTTCCTATGCCACGCTGCGCGAGAACGGATTAAAATCGCGAATGCAAGGGCCTTTCAGACCAAACGAACAACTTTTGGCTTACATCAATTCGATTGAGCCCGAAGCCTATCACGAGACGATAACGGGAAAATTAAAATGACTGCGATTAAAAATGACATCAACCTGCAACGGCTCCGCAACGCCATAGACGAATGCAACACGATTAAGTTGACGGGCAAGGTCACAAAGGTCGTCGGGCTGGTTATCGAGACGCAAGGCCCTTCGGTCAGCGTCGGCGAGCTGTGTTACATTTCGTCGAAGTTTCCGAACAGACCGCCCATTCCCGCCGAGGTCGTCGGCTTCCGCGAGGGTGCCGCCATGCTCATGCCGATTGGCGAAATGCAAGGCGTCGGTCCCGGTTGCGAAGTCGTTGCCGCGCAGAAAACCCTTCAAGTCCGTGTCGGCGAGGAACTCTTGGGGCGCGTGCTTGACGGCTTGGGCAACCCAATGGACGGCAAAGGCGCGATTCTGTCGAAGAAATATTACCCGTTGCAAGCACCGCCTCCGCACCCGCTTACCAGACCGAGAATCACGCAAAATCTTTACGTCGGCGTCCGCGCAGTCGACGGGCTTATTACCATGGGCGACGGTCAGCGTATCGGCATTATGGCGGGGTCGGGCGTCGGCAAGTCAACGCTCCTGTCGATGATAGCGCGCAATACCGAGGCGGACATAAGTGTTATCGGATTGGTCGGCGAGCGCGGCCGTGAAGTTCGTGACTTTATAGAGCGCGACTTGGGTGCGGCGGGGCTTAAGCGTTCGGTCGTCGTCGTTGCCACTTCAGACCAGCCCGCGCTTGTCAGAATCAAGGGCGCAATGACTGCCACCGCCATTGCCGAATATTTCCGCGACCAAGGCCACAAGGTTATCTTGATGATGGATTCCGTCACGCGCTTTGCTATGGCTCAACGCGAAGTCGGCTTGACAATCGGAGAGCCGCCAGCTACCAGAGGCTATACCCCGTCAGTCTTCGCGCTGTTGCCAAAGCTTTTGGAACGGGCGGGCACGTCAGACACCGGCTCGATCACGGGAATTTATACGGTGCTTGTCGACGGCGACGATATGAACGAGCCCATTGCCGACGCCGTGCGCTCAATCCTTGACGGGCACATCGTCCTAAGCCGCTCAATCGCCGCGCAGAATCACTATCCCGCCATTGACATTTTGGGCAGCGTCAGCCGCGTCATGAACGAGGTCGTCACGCCCGAACACCTTCAAGCCGCGCAGAAATTGCGTGCGCTTATGGCGGTTTACGCCGACGCCGAAGATTTGATTCACATAGGCGCATACGTCAAGGGCTCAAGCAAGCGAATCGACGAGGCGATTGGCAAGATTGACGCCATTAACGAGTTTCTTTGCCAAGGAATTTTTGAAGTCGACACCTACGACGCCACCAAGCAGAAGCTTATGAGAATCGCGGGCAGATGACATGAAGAAATTCAAATTCCAGCTGGAAACGCTGCTAAGGGTCACGAAGCGCAAGAAGGACGACGCCGAAATGAAATTTGCCGAGGCGTCACGCTATCTGGAGGCGTGTCGTGCCAAGTTGCAAGACTTAATGCGCGAACTGCAGGAGGGGCAAGAGGAATTCGCCGAACTCACTTCCGAGGGCAAAACCGTCAAAGTCGGCGTGATTATGACTTACAACCGATATTTCAACTGGAAACGTCAGCAGATCGAAGACCAGCAGAAAGTTATCTTGAAGGCGACGCAGGATAAGCAACAGAAGCTCAAAATCTTGATGCAAATCATGACGTACCTGAAAAGTATCGAGCAGCTCAAGGAAAAGCGGCGCAACGAATACAATGCGGAAGTGCTTGCCGAGGAACAGAAATTGCTTGACGAAATCGGCCTGCAACTGTCAATGCGTAATGCGCAATGATTAAAGGAGTGATTAATCTTGATTGAAATTCAGCCCGTGGCACAAGTCGACATGATGAAAAGGATTGACCAGGTAAGGCGACGGATAGCGGCCATCGAAGAGAAAATCGGCGTGACGGGTATCAGCGGCGATTTTCAAACGAAACTTGCGCGCGAGATAGCCAGACAGAATGCCGCCGCTCTTAATGCGACACAAGCCGCCCCCGACGTTCCGAAGGTGCCGAAAACAAATCAGCCCGTCAACGAAAACGACGCCGCCAATGCCGCCAAGGTAGCTCAAGCCCTGCGCGAAGCGGAAAAGGTCGAAACGCCGCAAGCTCAAGCGCAACCCGAATCCGCGCAGAAACCTTTGCCCGGCGAAGAGGCTTTGCCCAACAAAATCGGTCAGCCGCAACCGCAACAGACGCCCGCCGCTCAAGAGCCGCCCGCGAAGATTGAACGAGTCGAATTCCCCGACACGGAGCTTGAAGTCCCCAATCGCGGCGACGAAGTTCGCGACAACCCCTACACGGGCGCGGACGCCGAAGTCACGCCCGCCGAGGATTTGATTATGCAGGCGGCCGACGAATACGGCGTCGACCCGCAAGTAGTCAAGGGCATTATCGAATACGTCAACAGGCAACACGCGCCCGCGCAGATTGAAAGCGGCAACGACTTTGAGCCCGCGCAGATGTCCGTTGAGGATTTGATTACGCAAGCGGCTTATGAATACGGCGTAGACCCGCAACTGGTAAAGGCTATCGCGACCGCCGAATCGAACATGAATCAGGATGAAATTTCGCCCGTCGGAGCGATTGGCGTCATGCAGCTCATGCCCGAAACGGCGGCGGGGCTCGGCGTCAATCCCTACGACACCAACGAAAACATCGCGGGCGGCACGAAGTACCTTAAGCAAATGCTAGACACCTTCGACGGCGACGTTCCGCTTGCGGTTGCGGCTTACAACGCGGGCCCCGGCGCAGTCAAACGCTACGGCGGTATTCCGCCCTATTCCGAAACGAAAAATTACGTCGGGCGCGTCATGGATATGTATCGCTAAGGGATTGGAGACAATATGAAAAAATTTCTTTTGACAATCTGCGCGGGGATTATTTTTTTTGCTTCGACGGCGCGCGCGGAGAATGTCCCTTACGTCGATAACTTTATCTTGTGGACGGAGCACCGCGACGAATTGGTTGACGAATACACGCTTAGACATTACGGAATGCTTTGCCGCGATATCGTTCCGCGTGCGGTCGTCGTGCACTGGACGGCTATGGGAACTCTCGAATCGGTTTGGGAATTTTTTTACCCCGAGGAAATGCCTGACGACGAAGGCAGATTAAACGTTGCGTCACAATTTCTGGTCGGGCGCGACGGTACGATTTGGCGGCTCATGCCCGAAACGAAATTCGCGCGTCACGCTATAGGCTACAATCACTGCGCGATAGGCATCGAAAACGTCGGCGGCTACAACGGCAACGAAGATTTGACTGAGGAGCAACTTGCCGCGAACATCCGCCTGATTCGTTGGCTGCACGCTAAGTATCCGACGATTGAATATGTCTTCGGGCACTATCAGCAGGACGCGGCGCGGGCAAGCGGCTTGCACATTGAGCTTGTCCCCGACTACTACGCTGCCAAGCCCGACCCCGGCAAAATTTTCATGCGCGGCTTGAGAGCTGAGCTTGAGTGTGACGGTTTGAAATTCTTCGACGATTAATGTTGGTAATAGAAGAAGATGGCGGCGTAACTTTTGGCGCGCATGGACGCCGCGTCCCAACTGTTCCCCCGCTTTCAAAGCGGGTCTTTCCTCGCTGAAAGAAAGTAGATATAAAACGCCGAATCAAGGTCGGCAAACTTAACTTATCAACAGCCCCTAACTTAAGGAGAAAATTTTTTATGACACTTGAAAATCGGCAGGCTTTACTCGACGGCTTACGTGACGGCACGCCGATTGGTTTGGGTTACTTCGTCGTGGCGTTCACGTTGGGCATAGTCGCCAAGCACGTCGGGCTTAGTCCCTTGCAAGGTTTCGTTATCAGCCTGCTCAACAACGCCTCGGCGGGCGAATACGCGGCGTTCACGGTCATAGGCTCGGACGCACCCTATATCGAAATCGCGCTCTTGACGCTCGTCGCCAATGCCCGCTACGTTTTGATGAGCACGGTCTTAAGTCAAAAATTTTCGCCCGATACGCCGTTCTACCACAGAATTTTTGTCGGCTTCGACGTGACGGATGAAATTTTCGGCATAACGATAGCGCGCGGCGGACGTTGGCTGAATCCCTTTTACAACTACGGCGCGATGTTGACGGCAATACCCGGTTGGTCGTTGGGGACGGCTTGCGGAATTATCGCATGGGAATTTTTTTCGCCGTCGGCAGTCAGTGCGTTGAGCGTCGCGCTTTACGGCATGTTCCTCGCCGTGATTATCCCGCCCGCTCGCAAGGACAAGATTATCGCCTGCGCGGTCGTCGTCAGCTTCGCTTTGAGTTGGCTTGCCGAAAATTTTTTCCCTGAAGTCTCGGCGGGCAACAGGACAATCGCCTTGACGATTTTGATAGCGGGCGCGGCTGCCGTCCTGTATCCAATCAAGGAGGACGACAATGACGCATGACATTTGGATTTACATCTTGGTCGCAAGCGCGGTGACTTTGGCGATAAAAATCTTGCCGCTTACGCTGATTCGCGGCGAAATAAAAAACGTGACTGTTCGCTCGTTCTTGCACTACGTGCCCTACGTGACGCTTGCGGTTATGACATTCCCCGCGATAATCGACGCCACGCAGTCGGAAATATCGGGTTGGCTTGCGCTGATAGCGGGGATAGCGGCGGCTTGGTTCGGCGCGAGTCTGTTCAAGGTGGCGGTGCTGTGTTGTTCGGTCGTCTTTGTCACGGAACTGTTCATTTAAAGCGACAAAAATTTTGGTTGATTTTTTCCTGCGCGGCGACTATAATTCTTGCAGATTCAAAAACTGGAATTAAGCAGTTGGTTTCGTCGAAAGGATTGGACGGAGTCGGTTGCTTGCAAAAAAAATCGCCCTGCTCCTAACAGGACGATGCTCGGATTAACGGTCTGCCCCCATGATATTTAGTTGAAACGTTGTAGAGCAGCTACTTCAACCGGTTAAGGTTTAGGTAGCTGTTTTGCTGAGAACCAAGAGGATTATCCCGGTGAGGACAATCACGCGGATGACAATCGTAAGAACCTTCATGTTTCCACCCCCTTTCCGGGGGCTTCAGATTAGACCGCCGTCATCCTTGACTGCGAGCCAAGTGTTACACAACGACATTATAACACAGCTTTTGGAAATTACCAGAGGCTTTTCATTTTTTTAGGGGGAGTGAGCGATTTGCAGTACAAGTGCAAGATGACTGTTATCGATAAAAAAGTTTTCGCCGACTTGCAGAAAAAATACCTTGAAGACCCAAAGTCGGGCGCGTGTCCGTTTTACGAAGTCGGCGCGGAATATCTCTTTGAACGCTACGGAGACGAAGACACCTTCTGGACGCAGGGCAAGGGCGCGCATTGCGCCGAGGCATGGGATTGTTTCAGTCGCTACGTCTACACGGCTCTGCAAGGCGGCTCAATCATGCGCGGCTGGACGAACGACGAACACATTATGATTGCCTGCTGTAATGACGGAACTCGCCCGGTTATTTTCAGAATCGAACGCCTCGATTACAAAGTCGTTTACGTCGACGCGCCCGCGCAGGCTCAAGCTACTCTTGCCGACGCGTTCAAAAATCTTGACGGCGTGACCGACGCGACCTATCGTCCCGAAAAAAATTTTATCGAAGTCTTCATGGACAGGAACCGCAAAGTAAGCGACGACAAAATCATCGCGGCGGCGGACAAGCTCAAAGTCACGCGCATTGATTAAGGGTTGTTGGCGGACTTTAACAGGTGACGGTTATTTTTCCGCCTGGCGTCGTTGCCGCGCGCTCGACGTACCTTAGTACGCCTTCGCGCTTGCGCCTCGCCATACGAAAAAATTCCTCGTCACATAATGACTTTAAGGTTATTAATACACTCTGGGAGGCTCGCTTTGGATAACGTAAGATTGACGGCGACGAAAATCCTCTACAACGTGGCGGCGCTCGGCGCGTGGGCTAACGTCGAACTGGCGCAGATGTTGCGGCAAGAGAAATTCGACGACCGCGACAGAAAATTTTGCACGGAACTGGTTTACGGCGCAGTCAAGGCGGGCGCGTCACTCGATTGGAAAATCGCCAAGTACCTCAAGCGTCCGCTGAACAAAGTCGACGAAAAAATTTTGGCAGTCCTGCGCGGCGGCATGTATCAGATTTTTTTTATGCGCGTGCCGAACTCGGCGGCGGTCAACGAATCGGTGGAACTGTCGAAAAAATTTTGCGGGCTCGCCGAATCAAAATTCGTCAACGGGGTTTTGCGCTCGGCGGTGCGCGACTTGCATAAATCGGACTTCCCGACGGGCGACGACGTTCAAGCACTGGCGTTGCGAAGTTTTCATCCCGCGTGGCTGGTGAAGTTGTTCGCGGAAGAATTCGGACTCGACGCGACCAAGCAACTGCTCGACTTCGACAACACGGACCCGCCGCTTTGCCTGCGCGTCAACTTCCTCAAGACGACTCGCGAAAAAATTTTGGACGCGCTGAAAAATATCGGCTTCCAAGCGGAGGCGTCGACTTTCGCGCCTGAAGGCGTCATCTGCAAAGGGCACGGCTCGCTTGACAAATTTCAGCCGTTGCGCGACGGACTTTGCCAAGTGCAGGACGAAAGCTCAATGACGGCGGCGCGACTCCTCGACCCCAAGGCGGGCGAATTCGTTATCGACGCCTGCGCGGCTCCCGGCGGCAAAGCGACTCATCTCGCCGAACTCATGAACAATCGCGGGCGAATCATTGCCGCCGACGTTTACGACAGAAAACTTCAGCACATCGAACAAAACGCCGCTCGCCTCGGCATAAAGATTATCGAACCGCTTTTAATCGACGCCCGTACCCTCGGCGACAAATTCCCCGCGCAGGCCGATAAAGTTCTCGTCGACGCGCCGTGTTCGGGCTTGGGCGTCCTAAGGCGGAAGGCTGATTTGCGCTGGAAAAAGAATCCCGCCGAACTCGACGCCTTGCCCGCCTTGCAAGCCGAAATCCTTTCAAGCGCGGCGAAAACCCTCAAGTGCGGCGGAACTTTGCTTTACAGCACCTGCACAATCACGCGGCGCGAAAATCAAGCGGTCGTCGAAAAATTTCTGGCGGCTCACGAAGATTTTCAGCTCGTCGAAATGAAAACGCTTTTGCCGCCCGTCACGAACACCGACGGCTTTTTTTCCGCCAAGTTGTTGCGAAAGTAAGGCGTGTTGCTGAAAAAAGGCCGCCCATGGACGGGCGGCCGTCCGCCGACGCATTTGCGTGATGCAAAAACCGTCGGCGCAGCCACGCTGAAAATTATCGGACGGTGCGGCTTGCGACCCTTCGCCCCCGCGAGGGCGAATGCGCGCTGGCAAGCATGAGGTTTTTCTTTGCTACTTTCTTTTGGGTGCGCAAAAGAAAGTAGTTAATAAATATAAAAGTTTATCGAAAAGCTGAATCAGAGCAGACAGCCATAAGCAAATCCCGACAGGCCGTTCGGGATTTTTGTTTGCGCGGGGAAAAATCTTTTGCTAAAATCTTTTCGGTGACCCGCTTTAGAAGCGGTGGAACAGTTGGCGCGCCGTCGTTCGTTGACGGTTTAAGCTAATCGCCGCGCTCATATGTTGTGCCGATTATTGAGGTGATGTTGTGAAGAAATTTTTAATCGCAATCCTCGCGGCGGTCGTGATGTTGACGGTGCCCGCGCAGGTCTTGGCGGCGGACGCGTGGGCTGTGGCGGCGGAGGCTCTCGGCGTGTTGGCGGCCTATCAGTCCACCCTCCGCGAAATGCTCGCCCTCGGCAACAACGTCAACGCGCAAATGGAAGTTCGCAAGCAGGACAGGGAAAAGAACGGCGTCGACAAGAACAAGCGCGACGTTGAACTGGTCGATTCGATTATGACGCGGCTCGTCAACGGCGGACAATACGAATTGCGCGCGAATTCCCTGCCGTTCGTCTGGAGCGTCAACGACAGCGACAAATTCAACGCCGCCTGCTTCCCCATGAACTATATCAGCGTCAATCGCGGGCTGGTGCGCGGGCTCAACAGCGACGAAAACCAAATCGCTGCCGTCTTGGCTCACGAAATGACTCACGGCATTGAACAGCATTCCGCCAAAAGCTACGCGCAGGCCGTTGCCCAACAACTCGGCGCGATGATGGTCGGCATGAACGTCGACGGCAAAAACGGCGTCGATATTGACTGGAATAAGTTCGCGGGCATGGTTGACTACTCAATCGCGAAAAATATCAGCGTGCCCGTCGAATACGCGGCGGACGCGGGCGGCTTCTACCTTATGACGAGCGCGGGTTTTAATCCCAGCGGCGGCGCGGCTGCCATGAATCGCCTTGGCTACTACGTGCGCTACGAGACGCGAGACCTTTTGGAATTCGACGCCCACGACAAATCTTCCGACGAAACTTTCAGCGACCACCCCGACACCGAAAATCGCGAGGCTAAGCTTTTGGAAATGATGACGGCTTACGGCGGCGGGCACGTCAAGGTTGAACGGGACGGACGCGCCTACAAAGTTTTGGTCGACGGCATTGAGGTTTTCTACTCCGTCAACATGGGCGACAACCCCACCAGCGCGGCGGTCAACGCTTACTACTTCGCGGGCGGGCTGTCGAAGGCTTTTCACGACTACGACACCGCCGAGGCTTGGAACTTCAGACGCGGCGCAACAAATCAGACCGACTTCCTGACGGACGACTTTGCCTATCGCGAAGTGCGCGCGCTGTCGAGCATGTACAATATCGGCGAAAAAGTTCAAGCGGCGGTGATGATGGCTTATCGCAACGAGACGCCCGCGACCCGCCAAAAGATTCGCGACGACGACGAGGCACGGGCTAAATCTTGGGCAAAGATAAAATCCGACGCCGACAACGCCAAAGCTAAGGCGGCGACTCAAATGCGCGTCAATGCCGACGTCTACAACGACCACGGACAGGGCGAGCTTGCGCTCAAGCAGATTGAACGCGCTCTTGCCGCGAAAAATCAAGACAACGTTGCCGAGTGCTTGGCGATACGCGGGCGGGCGAAGGCGATTTGCGACGACTATGACGGCGCGCTTGCCGATGTGAATGCCGCCGTCGAACAAGACCCGAAAAATCTTTACAACTTCTTGAATCGCGCCGACGTTCGGCACATGCGCGGCGAACTTGCCCTTGCCTTCGAGGATATCGACCGAGCCTTGGCGATTGACGAAAAAAATCCCATTGCCTACAAATTGCAGGGCGACATCTTCGACGAACAAGGCAAAACCGATTTGGCGGAGGCGAGCTATCGCAAGTGCTACGAGCTGTCGAAAAATCCCCGCTTGATTCCGTTGAGCCATCTTGACAAGATTGACGCCAAGGCGGCCGATAAAATTCGCAAGGATAACGAAAAAGCTAAGGAGACTTCTGACAATGACAAATCTTGAACCGTTCCCCGAAAGGATTTACGTGACGCGGCCGGTCTTCCCGACGATTGAGGAAGTCACGGAAAAATTGCGCGACATTTGGGCGGCAAAGTGGCTGACAAACAACGGTCCGCAACACACCATGCTTGAACACGAGCTGACGGAGGCTTTGAAAGTCCCGTACCTGTCACTGTTCAACAACGGCACGATTGCGTTAATCGTTGCGTGTCAAAGCCTGCGCCTCAGCGGGGAGGTTATCACGACGCCTTTTACCTTCGCCGCGACGCCGCACGTTTTGAGTTGGAATAACATTTCGCCGATTTTCTGTGACATTGACCCCGCGACCATGAACATTGACGCCGACAAAATCGAATCGATGATAACGCCGCACACGACCGCGATTCTGGCGGTGCACGTCTTCGGGACGCCCTGCGACGTTGTAAAGATTCAGGAGGTTGCCGACCGCTACGGCTTGCGCGTGATTTACGACGCGGCTCATGCCTTCGGAGTGGAAATCGGCGGGCGCGGCATTGGCACCTTCGGCGATATTTCAATGTTCAGCTTTCACGCGACGAAGCTTTATCACACCGTCGAGGGCGGCGCGCTGACTCACGGCGACGCACACCTTAAGCAACGAATAGACCTGCTGAAAAATTTCGGCATAAAGAACGAGGACGAAGTCGTTATGCCCGGCATCAACGGCAAACTCAACGAGATAAGCGCGGCCGTCGGCAGAATCATGTTGGGCTACGTCGAGGGCGAACGGCTCAAACGAATTCGCTTGCACGCGGTTTACAACGAGGAACTTGCCGAGGTTGACGGCTTGACGCTCATGCCGCCCTGCGCGGACGACGTCAAGCTGAACTATCAGTATTACGTGATTCGCATTGACGAAAAAGTTTTCGGGCGTTCGCGCGACTTTGTCTACGACGAGCTGCGCAAGTACAACGTCTTCGCCCGAAAATATTTTCATCCGCTGTGCAGCGAGTTCACGTGCTATCGTCAGCTGAATTCGGCGAGTCCCGCCAACTTGCCCGCAGCAAACGTCGTCGGTCAACAGGTCTTGAGTATGCCCATGTACGGCGGCTTGGCAGAAGATGATGTACGTAAAATTTGTGCGATTATAAAAAGCTTTAAGTGTTAGCAAAATATTTTTAACTGACTTGTAACGAATCTGCGCGGCGGACGTATAAGCGGCAGAAAGGTAATCAACAAACCAACTGAAAGGAATGTTTTGCATGAACAAGGAACAACTTAAAGCGCAGGCAGACGCAATACTCAAGGAAAAGCTGAGCGACGAACAGCTCGACGCAGTGGCAGGCGGCTCGTTCGACGAAAATCAGCAAATCCTTTACGCGATGCTGGATGTCGACCCCCAAGGCACGATGGAGTTCTTGAAGGGCTGGAATCAGCAGGCAAGCAACTACAAGGAAACGTTGCGGGACGGCTTGGGCAAGCTCTTGCACAAGAATTTTTCCGCACAAGGCATGGATGTGGTTTTCTTGGGCGGAATCGGCGACCGCGAAAATCAGTACATGGTTGACGGCAAGATGGTTTCGCACGAAAACTTCATGAGCTACTTGAGTGCCATGGGCAACAACGACGACTTCTAAAACCGAAATCGCGACGCAAACGCAACTTGAAAGGAGTGAGCAACTGTAGTTTAAAATGTGTAAAAAAGTCTAGTCAGGTAGACAAATGTGCAGCTTAAAGCTGAAAGCTCATAAACCAAAATAGCCGTTGAGCCAGTTTGCCGCTTTAAGGCAGTCTAGCGTCGGGAAGCCAGTGCAGGTTGAAACAGTCCTGATAACTAAAAGGTAGAACTCCGAGGGTGACATGCGGACGTGGCACTTAAGCCGGAGGGCTTTATACTCATCAAATATTACGAAAGGAGAAAGCTACAGATGAATCAACAGATTGTCACCTGAAAGACGCTGTTGATATGTACCGGTGGCTGGCCGGGAATTTACGACTGTGGAGTGTTAAACAAAAGTCGGTAGCTAAGGCAAAGACGGACACGTAGAAGCAGTAAGACAGAATCGCGAGGTCTGTCCAAATCATCTTGACATGGATACAAAGGACGCTTGTCTATAAGTGTCTATGTTTTAAGTAGCAGAAATTTACATTGACCAAAGAACAACTCAAAGCGCAGGCAGAGGCCATGCTCAACGAAAAGCTCAGCGACGAAGAACTCGACGGAGTGGCGGGCGGCTCGTTCAGCGAGAATCAAGACATTCTCATTGCAATGATGGACGTCGACCCCCAAGGCACGATGCAACTCTTGAAGGAATGGGACCAGCGCGCCGACGATGCGAAAAACTCCCTGAACAGCAAGCTGACCACGCTCATCAACAAGAATTTCGGCAAAGACGGTGTGGTTTTCGCCGGCAGTGCCGACAAGGTTGGGAACCTGTACTTCATTAACGGCAAGCACGTTTCGCATCAGCAATTCATTGACTTCTTGAACACTACGGCCAGCGTTACCAGAGGCGGCGACGATTGGTAAAACCGAATCCTGCCCCTTCGTGACGCAAATGCAACAGCTCGGAAAAAAGAGCCTCGACTCAACGTCGGGGTTTTTTCGTTTTTAAGAAAAGTTTAATCGACGCCGCGCAGATGTCATATTAAGTGCCGATAACTAGGGTTTGTTGGTAAATTAACTAAGACGTTGCAAAGGACAGAGGCCGCCATGGATGGCGGCCGCCCGCGTCTTGTTGCGTGATGCAACAACAGCGGGCACAATCGGCTTCGGGTTGCGCGGACGCTGGACAAGTGGTCGGTTTCCGCCCCTGCGAGGCGAATTTCTTTGCTACTTTCTTTCTTCGCTGAAAGAAAGTAGGGGTTGTTGGTAAAGTCGAGTAAAGAAAAAAACATAAGCAAATCTTTGATAC
>CAMJMR010000040.1 GCA_946407095.1 uncultured Selenomonadales bacterium
TTTTCTCATAGTACAATTACTATATCACTTTTTACTATTTATGAACACCTGTTCTAAAGGTTTAATTTTGACGCTACTTTTTTTACGGTGGCTTAAAGCGAAGTTAAAAATTACATTAAAATGCCGTGCGGGCAAGCTTTTCTGAAAAGCGTCTGTCGAAAAACTATTGACACACAGGGGAATTTGGTTATAAAATTGCGCCTGTTAAAGGCGCAGTGCCTTTGCAACTTTGAATTGGCGGCGACTTGATCACTCGCCCGTCGGGCTTGCAGGACTCTCAGTATTGAGCCCTATCGCTCCCATACAATCCCTAACCGTGTTTCTTTCGGTGCAGGATTAAATATTTCGGTGCCCGACAATTTGAACGGCTCGGGGAAAAGGAGGTGACACTGTCAAGGTTTGATCAACCGGTTTCGCTTCCTTTTTTTGCGAACCGTCAAAGGGGCATCGTCAAACCCGAAAGTCGTGCGCCGACTGTCGTTCGTCGCGGCGCGGCAGTATTTTTTTAGCACGACACGTGAGAATGCAACCGAATGCATTCCGACCGCGACAAGTGTTTTCAAACTTCATTTTTTGGAGGAAGAGCATTTATGATTAATGAAACTCTTTTCGATTTGCAGCGCTTCGACGGCGAGGGCGAAATGGTAACCACTTCGGCACCCGCCAACGCGCCCGAAGATACGCTCGTCGGCAGCGCAGAAGGTTTCACTTGGCAGAACGGCAGCACCTTCGTAGGCAACGGCACGGCTGAAGACCCTGCACAGCTCAACACGACGGGCAAAGGCACCGCCTCAATCGCAGGCAATCAGATTTACCTCAAAGGCACCAAAGACGGCTACGGCTTCGCAATCAACGAAGTGAAAGACGAGTGGGATGTTGACCTTCAAGGCACCAAAAACGTCATCAGCGGCGACTTCTCGCAAGCTGAAGGTGCTTACGGCTTGAACGGCAAAGCTGTCATCAACGTCAAGGCCGGCAAAACTTTCAACGAAATACTCGACAGCTCTGCAACTTACGTCCAAAACCGCAATGAAGCCGAGCTCCCCGTGACGGTCGAATCCGACGGCTCAAGCGCGATTAACTACACCTTCGCAGACGGCGTTGCCAATGTTGCGGTCGGTATCGACAGCAACGACAAGGCAGTCTTTGCGGGCGCGGCAACCAACGTTTCCCTCGGCGCGGCTGCACAGTCAGACTCCATAAGCAGCGTAGGCTTGACCTTCGCGGACGACGTAACCGTAACCTCTGTTGACGGCAACGTCGTTGTCACTTCCGCAACGAACACCATCACCAATGCAAACGGCGAAGCGTTTGAATTTGAAGCCTCCGCTCGCAAGCCCGTCACCATTACCAACGGCACCGTGGTCAGCGGCGCAACCAAAGGCGTCACCTTCAAAACGAACGACGGCATCGGTACCGCTCTCACTGTCAACGGCGTCAAGTGGGATGCTATCAGCGGCAACATGGACGAAATCCGTTTCGACAAGGAAGGCAATGCTCACGTCAGCAACACCGAGATAATTGAAAGCGTTGAATCGGCTATCGGCGACGGCTCCGTCACGGTTAAGAGCGCAGACGGCGGAAAAGTCGGCTTTGAGGCTTTGACGACGGCGGGTGTCGTTGCCAACAACGTAACGGTTCAGGCTGATAACGCCAGCATTTCAACTTTCGCCATTGACCTCGACGAAACCGGCATTGAAGGCCTTGCCTTCGACCAAGAAGACGGCGCGGTTAAAGTCAGCGGTGACGGCGCATTTGAAGTTAAAGCCGGCAAAAACACCTACAACGTTGCCACCGACGCGGACAACATTACTTTCGACGCCGAAGCAAACAAGCTCAATACCTCTGTTGTTGGCGGCAAAAACTATTCGGTCACGGGCGGCGACGCTGACTTCACTACCACCGATGTGGTAAGCGGCGGCAAATTCGCTGCCTCCATTAACGGCGCGGGTGTTACAATCACCAACAACGACTCGGCGACGGATAATTATGTCATCACCGCGAACAACGGCGAAGCAAACATTTCTGAAGTTGCGGGGCTCGACGCAGGCGATGCAGTCAACGTCACGGGCGACAGCGACGGCTACACGGCTTACTTCGCGGCGGCAGATGACGTTGATGATGAGCAAGTCGTTACCTTCACTGCCAACAGCGCGAAAATCAGCGTCCAAGCTAAGTATGTTGATGCCAATATAGTTACCATCACCGCCGACAGCAGCGGCACCGAAGTCACTGTTCAAGGTATCGAAGGCGACGCGGTTGTCAGCGTGGCAAGCGGCGCGACCTATCACTTCAAGAACTCCCTCGCAAGAAACGAAGTCACCGTCGGCGGCTCTGCTTACACGGCAGTCACGCTCTCAAGCGGCGGCGATGTTGTCACCAATCCTGCGTCGGGCAGAGTCGAAGACATAATGAACGACGACTCCGAGACCAGAGTAAATGCAGACCAGGGCAAATGGGATGAAGTTGCCTCCGTCGGCGGCGCGGACGACACTGTTGTTTCCAACCACGCGCAGGTTTACGAAGATTTCTACAGCCTCAACACCAGCGGCGTAGCCAGCAACACTGTGGCGGGCTACACAAGCCAAGACGACACCGCTCCCACCTCCACCGAATCGTCTATCAACATCAGCGGTCAATCTCCTATCGGTACGGCGACGGCTGTCGGCGACGCGGCTCACGTCACCCTCACGGGCGATTCCAACGTCGGCAGAGTCCCGATTAACATTCAAAAGAACGAAAGCCCCAATGTGACTGATGTCACTGTCAACCTCACCAATTCCGATACGCCTTCGACGGTTGCTGTCGGCACGACGGGCGCAGTCACTGCTTCGCACGCCATTCAGCTCAGCAACGCGGGTACTGCGGCAAATCCCAGCACGGCTTACCTCGGCGCTCAAGCGACGGGCGAAAACGTCGTAGTTGGCGGCACGGGCTCCAATGCGATTCGCCACGACGGCGACAGCAGAGCTTCAATCGCGGGCGGCTCCAGCAATGATACCATCAAAGGCAGCACGCACGATATCGTAAGCGGCGGCACGGGCGGCGACCTCTTCTACGACACGTCGGGCTACGCGCTCGATTACAACGTGGCGGAAGGCGACGTTATCATTGCCTCCAGACTCAACAACCTCAGCGAAGTCACTGCCGCCAACGTTCGCGGCATCGGCAACCAAGTCGGCTTCGGCAACGGCGAATACCTCCTCACGCTCGGCAACGTCGACCCGAATGCGGCTGTTCACGTCAAAGTCGCTGTCATGAACGACGACGGCAACGTCGTAAGCGGTATTCGCGATGTCGTTTTGGCTAACGGCAACGGCGTTGTCGACGCAACGGCAGCCGGCTCGAACGGCGCGCTTATCGTTGCCAATGCAGCTCGCGGCGCGGGCGTCCATGCAATTGTCGGCTCGGAAGGCGCAGACACGATTTCCGTCGGCAATTATGACACAGTAAGCGGCGCGGCCGGCAACGACACCATTACCATTGACGAAGGTTCCGTCGGCGTGGCTGTGGCAATGAGCGCGGGCAATGACACCGTCAGCGGCTGGACTTACGGCTTCGACAAAGCGTCGGGCGCAACTCAACTCGTAGCGGGCGGCGCGGCTGTCACCGGCAGAGTCTTTGAAGACAGGCTGCTCCTCTCTCTTGAGGGCGGCGAATCCATGTCCTTCGACGACACGGCAGACCTCGGCGACGCCAAGCAAATGCACGGTCAATACAACATCCTCGTCGACGACAGGAAGTTCATCGGCATTCGTAACGGCGACGCCGGCGCAGGCTATGCCGAAATTACCAACAACGACGAAATCGCAGACGCTTACTTCGCCGAACGCGAAGGCACGCTTATCTTCACCAACGGCGTCACTGAAAACCTCGGCGTCATCGACCTCGCAAGCGCAAACTATCAGGACATCAGAAACCTCGTCCTCCACAACAACAGCGGTGCTGTCGTCTACGGCTCGGCAGACAGAGAAACCGTTGTTGTCGGCGGCGAAGCAGTTGTCGGCGCGAACAAGATTATTTCGCTCGGCGGCGGCAACGACTACATCATGTCGGGCGGCAACACGGGCATTGCGGCTCACGACTTCTTGTTCGCTAAAGGCGACGGTCGCGACACCATTGTCGGTTACAACCACTACAGCGGCATAAATGACGATCCCGACAAGACGGAGTCCGACGTCATCATTCTTGGAAACCTTGCCGGCTTGAAAGTCGACGTGGACGAAAACGCTCGCACCCGCGTCGAATTCGCGCTCAGCGAAACCGATCAGCTGGTCGTCTACGAAGATGCCAACAGCTACGATTACAACAAGGATATGTATCACGTCCTGATTGCCGACTCTCAATCGGACGGCATTGCCAAAATCGGCTATTCCACCATTGCCAACACCTTCAGCTATGACAAGGAAGTCGACTACTACATCGGCTCTTCGGGCGAAGCAAGAGACACCCTCGTCATCAACGCCACCAACGAAAACGTCGAAGTGCGCATGGACGGCCAGAAACAAGACGGCAAGTTCTATCGCGGCATAGGCGTTATCGACGCAAGCGCGGCAACCTACACGAACACCACCCTCACGGGCAGTGCTGCCAACAACAGCATCGTTTCGGGCGGCGAAGGCACCATCAACTTCCTGTGGGGCGGCGCGGGCTCCAATACGCTCGTCGGCGGCGCAGGCCAAGACTTCTTCCTCTACACCAAGAACGCCAATGCTTACGTTGCGGGCGCAGACCACTCGAACACCAGCGGCACCAACGACATCATCTACGGCTACGACTGCAACACCGACTCCATCATCCTGTCGGATGTCACCATTGCCGATATCAACTATGCGGCTATGGCGCAGGCGGGCGGCAACTACGGTATCACCGAAAACGCTGTCACGGTTGCCTTCAACAACGGCGGTAGCGTGACTGTCGATCCTACGAATCAAGACAGAGTCCGCTTCTATCTGAACGACGGACGCGGCAACTTGGTTGCCTACTCCGCCAACAGAGAGACCGGCTCTTGGCAGGTTGGCTAATCACTGTACCTTTTCGGGATGAGAATTCCGCTTAAGATTCTCCCCAAATTTTGAGCGGCACCTTCTTCCTGCGGCATATACCAACGTGACTCGAACTTGAACCCGCGAGACGCGTTGTTAAATTAAATCCTACACAATCTTGGAGCCTCGGCGCGAAGTCGGGGCTCTTTCCTTTCTTGCCGCGCAAGCAAGGATTCAAAGAACCATTTGACATGGCGGCGGGCGCGTTCCTTCGATTCGGTGTTTCAACGGCTTTAATGGTTAGCATCTACTTTCTTTGACCGAGCAAAGAAAGTAGCAAAGAAACTCGCCTCGCAGGGGCGGCAACCGACCACTGCCGCAACGTCCGCGTCCCAGTCAGCCATTCGTGCCGCTATCGACGCGTCCTGCGTCGAAGTCGCGGCGGCCGTCATCCATGACGGCCTCTGATTTCAGAGGTGATTAATATTTTTTCACAACGATTGATTGACTTGAAAAACATTGTGCTTGCCGAGGTTGCCGATAACTTTAGACGCGTCGACGACGTTGCCGAGCAAAATACGCTTAAAGTTCTGAATGCCATGCGACGGCTCAAAATTTCGGACGCGCACTTCAAAACGTCGACGGGCTACGCTTACGGCGACATCGGGCGCGAAAAGTTGGACGCGCTCTTTGCTGAGGTTTTCGGCGCGGAGGCGGCTCTTGTGCGCACGCAATTCGTCAGCGGCACCCATGCATTGGCGACGGCGTTGTTCGGCGTCCTGCGCCCCGGTGACGAGCTTGTTTCCTTGACGGGCGCGCCTTACGACACCTTGCAGACCGTCATAGGGCACGCGCACGCCGCGCAGGGCTCTCTGAAGGAATTCGGCATAAGTTATCGCGAACTGCCACTTGCGGGCGGAAAGGTCGACGTCGACGCGATTAAGCACTTCCTTACGCCCAAAACCAAGTTGGCTTTGATTCAACGCAGTCGCGGCTACTCTTTGCGCGAGCCTTTGTCTGTTGCCGACATCGAGCGAATCTGCGCGGCGGTCAAGGCGACTAATCCCCAATGCGTGACGTTCGTCGACAACTGCTACGGCGAATTCGTCGAGACGCGCGAGCCCGTTGAAGTCGGCGCGGATATGGCGGCAGGCAGTTTGATTAAAAACATCGGCGGCGGCTTGGCTCCTACGGGCGGCTACATCGTCGGCAAGGCGGCTTTGGTCGAGCAGGCGTCCTATCGCTTGACGGCACCGGGCATGGGCGGCGAATTGGGCGCGAGCTTGGGCACACCGCGTCTGCTGTATCAAGGGCTGTTCACGGCACCGCACACCACCGCACAGGCACTCAAGGGCGCAATTTTCGCGGCAGGGCTTTTCGGCAAGCTGGGCTACAAAACTCATCCCTTGCCCGAAGGAATGCGCGGCGATATAATCCAAGCGATTGAATTGCGGTCGGCCGAGCGGCTGATAAAATTTTGTCGAGCGATTCAAGAATTTTCGCCCGTCGATTCGTTCGCGGCACCCGAACCGTGGGATATGCCGGGCTACGCCGACAAAGTCATCATGGCGGCGGGTACGTTCGTGCAAGGCGCGTCGATTGAACTTTCGGCGGACGCTCCGCTTAGAGAGCCCTACGCGGTGTACTTGCAAGGCGGGTTGACGTTCGAGCACGCGGCGATAGGCATTTTGGGTGCCGCCCAAGCATTGGAGGATTCTTTATGACAAAAATTATTTTCGTCTGCTTCGGGAACATTTGCCGTTCGCCCATGGCCGAATTCGTCATGAAACATCTGGTCGCCCGCGCAGGTTTGGAAAAGGATTTCGTGATTGAATCGGCGGGCTGTCATCCGTCAATCGGCACGCCGCTATCGGAAGGCACCGCCCGCGAACTCCGCAAGAATAAAATCCCGTTCACGCGGCGCACGTCGAAACTTTTGCTTGACGGCGATTATGCGCGTTTCGATTATCTTATCGGCATGGATCGTTCCAACGTCCGCTATATGAAGGAAATTTGCGGCGGCGACCCTGATGGGAAAATTTTTTTGCTGATGGAATTCACGGGCGAGCGGCGCGACGTTGCCGACCCGTGGTACACCGACGACTACAAGACGACTTACGAAGACTGTTTGCTTGGCTGCGAGGCTCTGCTTGAAAGGATTCGCACATATTAAGGCGGCGATTGAACGCGATAACCGAATTGCCGACACGAAAAGACCGCGCTCCGTAAGTGGAACGCGGTCTTGTTATTTTCGGTTGGTGGCGGAGGGGGTGGGATTCGAACCCACGGTGGCTTGTGACCACACTTGATTTCGAGTCAAGCACCTTCAACCGCTCGGACACTCCTCCGCAACGCAAGCGATAATATCACGCGAAAAAATTTCTGTCAAGGCACTGCTTGAAGTTCCAAGGCGTCGGAGGCGGCAACAATCCCGTCGACAATCGCAAGCCGCTCGTATTCGCAAAAGTCGCCGGCTCTGTCCAAGCTGCCCGTTTCGCTGAAGTGGAGCGCTTGACACGTGCCGCCGCATATCAGCTTGAAAATTTCCGTCAAAGACTTTTCGGTGACGTTGCCGACTTTAAAATCTTCGTGGTGGAGGAGTTGGCAAAGGTAGACGTCGCCGCTGTGCGATATGCTGAATTCGCCGTCGCCCATTGCGCACTTCAAGACGCCGGCGTTGTTGACGTGTTGCTTGATGACCAAATCGATGTCGGAATAGGGGACAACGTGCGCTTTGCCGCGATAAAAATCGTGCCGCGCCGCGTCGAAGCCGTCCACGCTGATTTTGATTGTCTCAAACAGATTTGCAAGCTCGTCGGCGTTTTGTTCGTTGATAAGCGTGGCGTTCGTCATGAGCCTGCAATCGAAGCCATAGGTCTTGGCATAGCGGGCAACGGGCAAAGTCAGCGGGCTAAGCAAAGGTTCGCCGCCCGTGAAAATGATTTTCGCCGCCACATTCATGCCCGCCACTTCGTCGAGGATTTTTTTGTAGTCGGCGAACGTGAACACAATGCCGCTTTCCTTGCGCTCTTCGGCGAAGCATTAGATACAGCGCAGGTTGCAACGGTCGGTCATGTTCAGATAGACGGCGTTTAGCGCGTAGGGTTTGTGTTTCAGCGGAGCTGTCGGCAGTTCAAAAAGCTTATAGGCCTGCGCGGCGGCCAAAAATTTCAGTAGCGGCAAGCGAGGAAAATCGGACGCCAAGGCAAGGAACTCATCAGCGATTTGCTCAAAGCTTTTGCCTTCGACGTATAATTTCAGGAGCAACACGCCGTTGATGTTCGTGACGAACCAGGAGGGCACCAACGGATTCAGCACAAGAAATTTTTCGCCGCTCTGATACACTTTGCAAACTTCAGCCTTGCCCGCGCCGTCAGCCTTGGCGGTCTTCGCCGGTTGCATTTTGGCGAGGAGGATGCCCGCTTTCTTGTCGAGCTACGTGAAGGAGAAATTTTTCAGTGACATACTTATCCGTCCTTTCGAGTGTTGAGAAAATCAACTGTCGGACGTCCGAATGAATCCTTTCGCGTGAAGTGTGCTTGCGGAGATGCTCAATATCGGTCAGCCACTTACAAGACAAAGCTTGGATAATCTTGTCGAGCTTACCGATGTTTTCGAGCCGTATCCGAGGCGAAACAAAAAAAATAAACCCGCGCCAGTGACGCGGGTTTTTATTTGCCTGAACGGATAAGAAATTTTATTTGCCGAAGTAGCGGTCGAGCAGACCTTTGAACGCTTTGCCGTGGCGAGCCTCGTCACGCGCCATTTCGTGGACGGTATCGTGAATCGCGTCGAGATTGAGAGCCTTCGCGCGCTTGGCAAGGTCAGTCTTGCCGGCGGTGGCACCGTTTTCGGCCTCTACGCGCATCTGCAGATTTTTCTTTGTGCTGTCCGTGAGGACTTCGCCCAACAATTCCGCGAACTTGGCGGCGTGTTCGGCCTCCTCCAACGCGGCACGGCGCCAGTATTCGCCGATTTCGGGATAGCCTTCGCGATAGGCAACGCGGCTCATAGCCAGATACATGCCGACTTCCGTGCATTCGCCGGTGAAGTTGGCGCGCAGGTCTTCGATGATGTCAGCGGGAGCGCCCTTCGCCACGCCGACAACGTGTTCGGCCGCCCAAGTCAGTTCGCCGTCTTGTTTGGTGAATTTTTCGGCAGGAGCTTTGCAAACAGGGCATTCAACCGGCGGCGCGTCGCCTTCGTACACGTAGCCGCACACGCTGCAAACATACTTAGCCATAGTGAAAACCTCCTAAAACTCTTTTGAATCATACGCTTGGCAGATTATAGCATAAAAAATTTTTTTCGGCAAGCCGTTTTAGACACGGCGGTTTGACAAGCGCGCAGTCGAACGCTAAACTTTTCGACGCCAATACGACAAGGAGGTGGCTTTATGTCGAACGTCAAACTTTTGGACAGCAACACGATAAACAAAATCGCGGCGGGCGAAGTCGTAGAACGTCCTGCCTCTTGCGTAAAGGAACTCGTCGAAAACTCAATCGACGCGGGCGCTAAGCGTATCGAAATCGAAATTCAAAACGGCGGCAAAGCTCTGATTCGCGTGACGGACGACGGCGCGGGCATGGGTAAGGAAGACGCCGTTCTTGCCGTGAAACGCCATGCCACAAGCAAACTCACCAACGCCGCCGACTTGCAAAGCATTTCGACACTGGGCTTTCGCGGAGAAGCTTTGCCGACAATCGCCGCCGTATCGAAGTTCACTTTGCAGACGCGCCGCGCAGATGACGAACTAGGCACCAAAATCACAATCGACGGCGGAAAAATCCAAGACATTCACGAAATCGGTTGCAAGGTGGGCACGACCGTTTTGGTTGAGGATTTGTTCTTCAACACGCCGGCGCGGCTGAAGTTCCTTAAGGCGACGCCGACCGAGGCGAACAAAATTCACGACTTCATTGTCAAGCTGGCGTTGAGCCGCCCCGAAATTGCTTTCCGATTCGTCAACGGCAACCGCGTTGCGCTGTCGACGCCCGGCAACGGGAATTTGCTTGACGCCCTAAGCGCGATTTACGGCACGGAGCTGACCGATTCGCTTTTGAACTTGAGCCTGGACGCCGCCGACTTGAAACTGCGCGGCTACGTCACCAAGCCGAACATCCTAAAGAGCTATCGCAGCTGGCAGACGTTCATAATCAACGGGCGCGTCGTGGAGAGTCGGACGATAGCAAAGGCGGTCGACGAGGCGTACAAATCGCTGATTCCCAAGACGGGCTTTCCGCTTGCAGTCCTTACGCTTGAAGTGCCGCAGAATTCGATTGACGTCAACGTTCACCCGCAGAAGATTGAAATAAAATTCGAGAACGAGGGCACGATTTTCAAGGCGGCTTACTACGCGGTGCGAGAGGCCGTCGAGGGCAAATCGGACGCCGAACACGACTTGACGGAAGTGGCCTCCGCGCCCGATACGCCGCACTTCAAGCAGTTGGACTTGGGCGAAGAGTTCAAAGAGCCGCCGCCTAAGAAAACCTCCGAGCGCAAGAAAAAGCCTAAGGACGATTTGAACTTTGAACAGGTCTTGCTGACGGTCGCCGACAAAAAAAATCCGCCGCTTGCCGACAATCCTCCGCCCGCCGAAAAAATTCCTGCATCCGTCGACAAGCCCGCGCCCATCGAAAAAATTTCCGAGCCCGAAAAGAAAAAATCGCCGCCGCCCGAAGTCAAGCCCGCCTTTGAGCTTGAGCCGATAGGGCAAGTGGCGCGTTGCTACATAGTGGCACAGGGCGAGGAGGATTTGTACCTTGTCGACCAACACGCCGCCCACGAGCGAATTCTCTTCGACAGGCTGAGCAGCTACGCTGAACGAGTGCCCGCGCAGGGTTTGCTGATTCATCGCGTGCTGAAGTTCGATTCGCGGGAGGCCGAGCTGATTGAAAAAAATCTTGCGGTCTTCGCCGAGTTGGGTTTCACCATGGAGCCGAGCGGCGAAAACGAATTCCGATTGATTGAAGTGCCCGCCGATGCCGCCGATACCGACGCCGAAAATCTTTTGCGCGGGATAATCGAGGAAATTTTCAACGGCGTCAACGAGGCGAACGACATCGCGAAAAAAATTCGTCAAGCGGTCTTGGCAACGACGGCTTGCAAGGCGGCGATAAAGGCGGGTCAAGAACTCAACTTGCGCCAAATGCAAATCCTGCTGAACGACTTGGCGAAGACGCCGCACCCGCACACTTGCCCGCACGGACGACCGACGATAATCAAATTTTCCGCCGCCGACCTGGCAAAAATGTTCAAGCGCACATAAAAAAATTATCCCCGTCAAGTGGCGGGGATTTTTTTTCAGTCTGAAGTAAGAATCTGTTCGGTCGGAGTGACGGGTTCATTGCGCAAAGAGTCCGACGGCGTCGTCACGCGGCGTTGCGTGCCTCTGTAAAGCATTTCGGTCAACTGCGCGGCGGTTTCGGGTTCCATCTTCGCCAAAACCTGCGCGACGGAATCTTCGCTCATGCGCTGAAGGATTAGGACGGTTGTGTCCCAATCAACGTTGATTAGGGCATTGGCGGCCTCTTCGGGCTTCATGCTCTCGTAAATCCTCGCCAAACGGGTGACGCGTTTTTTCTCTTCAGCCTCGCGCTTGGCGCGCTGTTCTTCGATGGCCTTGCGGTCAATCTTGACTTCCTTGGGCTTTTCCTCGCGCTTGGGCTTAGGTTTTTCCTCGGCGGCGGGTTTAGGCGGTTCGGGCGCAGGTTCGGGCTCCGCGACGGGCGCGGGCTCCGGTTCAGGCTTAGGCGGCTCGGGTTCCGGCTCAGGCTCAAGCGGCGGCGGTGGCGGCCACTCGACACCTTCGGGCACCTCGAAATATCTGCCGTTGCCGACGAACGGCAACCGATACAAGCCCAATTCCTCGTTTAGCATTGCGACATCCTCCGCGCCCAGCACGTCGTATTTGACTGCCGCCGCGAAGCCGCCGATAACCAATGCCGTCAGCACTATCAGCCCCAGCACGCCGTTGCGTATCGTCCGCAAGACCGCGAACGCTTTATCTTTCGGTGTGCGCTTTACTTCCTCTTCAACGTCCTTTGCCGCGTCTTTATCGTCTTTGTCGTTCTGCTTGTCGTCGACGTTTTCGTTTAAATTTTCTTTGACTTCCTCTTTAGGTTTCCGTTTAAATCTTTTAAAGAAATTCACCTGAATCACCTTGCCGAAAATTTTTACTGATTGATTCTGCCCGTGAAAAATTTTTCCTGCCGATACAGTTAAAATATGCCGAGGCTTGCCGACAAAAAAAGCGGCTTCTCTCACGCGGAGGGAAGTCGCCTTTCTTTATGCAATTATAAGTTTATTTGCCTTTGATGTCGGAGGCGCAATGCGGACACTTCGTCGCGTCGTCAGCAACGACTTCGCGGCAATACGGGCACTTGCGCGGGTCGGGTGCAGGCGGCGGCGGAGCCGGCATGAAACGATTGACTTGCTTAATCAAAATGAAAATCGCCGTCGCCACAATCAGGAAGTCCAAGCAGACGTTGAGGAACGCGCCGTAAGCGATGATTGGCGCGCCCGCCTCCTTTGCTGCCGCGAACGATTCATATTCGACGCTGCCGAGGTTTATGTACAGGTTTGAAAAGTCAACTTTGCCGAGAATCAAGCCCAAAGGCGGCATGAGAATATCGGATGTGAATGACGAAACGATTTTGCCGAACGCCGCGCCGATTACGACACCTGTCGCGAGGTCGACGACATTTCCGCGTAATATAAACTTTTTCCATTCGTCTAACAAAATAATTCCCTCCAATCAATCTTTGACACCGTAATATTTCAACAGGGCTTGCGTGCCGAGGTTGCCGTCGCCCGCCGCCTCAAGCTTGCGCACTTCGTGCAAGACCATCGCCAAAATCGGCAGTGACGCGCCGTAAGCCGTGGCAGTCTCTGTGCCGATAGCCAAATCCTTCCCGAAATGTTTCAGCATGAAACCGGGATTGAAGTCGCCGTCGAGCCCTCTGCGCGCCACACCCGTCATCTGAACGCTGCCTGCCGCACCCGTCGCTATCGCCGAGTAAACTTTTTCGACGTCGAGCCCCGAAGCCTTCGCGTAGGCAAAAGCCTCACATACGCCCGCCAACGTGCCCGCAATGGCGATTTGGTTGCAAGCCTTAGTTTTCTGCCCCGCGCCCGCCGAGCCTTCGTAGACGATATTCTTGCCCATCGCCGAGAAGACGGGTTGCAGGGCGTCAAAGTCCGCTTGTTCGCCGCCGACCAAAATCGTAAGCGTGGCATTCTTCGCGCCGACATCGCCGCCCGTGACGGGAGCGTCGACAGCGTGCAGACCCTTTGCCTTGGCCGCCGCGAAAATTTTTTCGGCAAGAATCGGTGAGGAAGTCGTCATATCGACGAGATATGCGCCCGCCTTGGCAGATTCGACAATGCCGCCCGCGCCCAGATAAACTTGCTCAACGTCCTTGGGGTAGCCGACGATTGTAATCACGACGTCCTGCCCCGCCGCGCATTCGCCAACGGTGTCGCACCACTTTGCGCCGCGTTCAAGGAGCCCTTGCGCCTTCGACTTCGTGCGGTTGTACACGCTGACGGAAAAGCCCGCGTCCAGCAAGTGACCCGCCATAGCCGCGCCCATGATGCCCGTCCCTACGAAGCCGATTTTCTTTAAAGCCGCCATCTGAATCACCTTCTTTCAGCGGCGAAGTGTATCATAAAGTTTTCAGCTTTTCAAGACGCGGGGCAAGGAATTGTTGACAGGAGGTAAATCAGCAAGTAAAATTGGCGGCGGAAAAAGCAATTCACATTGCAGTTTCGGAGGCGGTTTGACTTTATGAAATATAAACGTGTAGTTCTGAAGTTGAGCGGCGAAGCTCTTGCCGGAGAAAAAAGTTTCGGCATTTACCCGCCGGTAGTCGAAAGCATTGCCCGACAGATTAAAAAAGTTCACGAGGCGGGCTTGGAAGTGGCAATCGTCGTTGGCGGCGGAAATATTTGGCGCGGCTTGAGCGGCGCGGCGAAAGGCATGGACAGAGCCTCCGCCGACTATATGGGAATGCTCGCCACGGTTATGAACGCGCTCGCCCTGCAAGACGCCCTGGAACAACTGAAGGTTTTCACTCGCGTTCAGACGGCCATCGAAATGCGCGAAGTCGCCGAACTTTACATCAGACGCCGCGCAGTTCGTCACCTGGAAAAGGGACGCGTCGTCATCTTCGGAGCGGGCACGGGCAATCCGTACTTTTCCACCGACACGACGGCCGCCTTGCGCGCGGCGGAAATCGAAGCGAACGTCATCCTCATGGCGAAGCGCGGAGCCGACGGCGTCTACGACTGCGACCCGAATTGTTTTCCCGACGCAAAAAAATTCGACACGATAAGCTACATCGACATTCTGAACTTGGGACTGCACGTCATGGACTCTACGGCAACCAGCCTTTGCATGGACAATCATATTCCGCTTGTAGTTTTCAACATCGACGACCACGAAAACATTTACCGCGCCGCGATTGGCGAAACGATAGGAACGACTGTAAGTTAAGGATTAGGGATTGGTTGAAGTTGCCGGCACAGACGGCTTCGGGTAGCGCGGACGTTTCGGCAACAGTTGGTATCCGCCCCGCGCGCAGCGGCGAATTTCTTTGCTACTTTCTTTCTTCGCTGAAAGAAAGTAGGTAGATGACGCCGAATCGAAGTCGACAGCCGACAACTTACCAACCCCCACATCCTTTACAAAGGAGGCAAAGTACAATGACTAAGGACGTTATCGAATCGGCGGAGGACAGGCTCGGCAAAACGCTCGACGGCTTGAAAAAAGACTACGGCACCCTTCGCGCAGGACGCGCCGCGCCCAGCTTGCTCGACAAAGTCATGGTCGACTACTACGGCACGGCGACGCCCGTCAATCAAATCGCGAACGTCACGGTGCCCGAACCGCGCATGATTATGATTAAGCCCTACGACCGCAATTCGCTGAAAGACATTGAGCGCGCCATTCAGAAAAGCGACCTCGGCTTGACGCCCAACAACGACGGCACGACCATTCGCCTTGCCATTCCGCAACCGACGCAGGAACGCCGCAAGGAACTCGTCAAAGTCGTCAGCAAGAAGGCGGAGGAGGCCAAAGTTGCCATGCGCAACATCCGCCGCGATGCCAACGAGGCGATTAAGAAACTCGAAAAGGGCAAGGAGATAACCGAAGACGACCGCAAAGACGCGCAAGAAGAAATGCAAAAGCTCTTGGACAAATACATTAAGCTTGTCGACGGCGCACGCGCGGGCAAAGAAAAAGAAGTTATGGAAGTCTGAACTATGTGGGAAAGCGACGGCGACTTGCTTGCGCGAGTCGATAAGACCAAAATGCCGCGTCACGTGGCGATAATAATGGACGGCAACGGACGCTGGGCAAATCTGCGCGGGCTTATGCGGAGCGCGGGGCACGTCGCCGGCGTCAAGACCCTGAAAAATATTTTGAAGACGGCGGTCAACCTGAAGCTTGAGGCTTTGACGGTTTACGCCTTCTCGACGGAAAATTGGAAACGACCTCACACCGAGGTTGATTTTTTAATGCACTTATTCTCTGATTATCTGGAGCGCGAAAAGCAGGAAATGCACGCCAACAACGTCCGCATAAGGTTTTTGGGACGCACGGAGGATTTCGCGCCCGCCTTGCAAAAGCTGATTCGCGAATCGGTTGAGCTGATGAAAGACAATACGGGCGTCAAGTTCAATGTTGCGGCGGATTACGGCGGTCAAGACGAGATTGTTCGTGCCGCGCAGAAATTGGCGCGACGAGTGGCGGCGGGCGAATTGTTGCCCGAAAATATTTCCGCGCAGATGTTTGAAGACGAGCTGGACACGACCGGTCAGCCGCCTGTGGATTTGTTGATTCGCACGAGCGGCGACCTGCGCGTCAGCAATTTTTTATTGTGGCAAGCGGCTTACGCGGAATTTTGGTTTACCGACACGCCTTGGCCGGAATTCACGCCCGAAGAGTTCGTCGACGCGCTGATTGATTTCGGCAAACGCAACCGTCGTTTCGGAGCACTAAACACCTAAGGAGAAATTTTCATGGCAAAACATATGCAAAAGCATTCTCGTAAGGTTGTCAATTCAAATCCCCCCCCCCTACGCGTCAACCTTACTCTGCAGTCTCTGTTGTCATTCCCATGTACAACGCGGAAAAGTACATTGCCGACTGTTTGGAAAGTCTTTTGGCGCAGACGTTCCAAAATTTTGAAGTTGTCGTAGTCAATAACTGCTCGACGGACAACAGTCCCGCCATCGTCGAAAGTTACAAGGAAAAATTTGACGGGCGACTGGCACTTTTGAAAACGGAATACAACACGGGTAGCGGAGCCATTCCCCGCAACAAGGGCGCGTATTTCTCTCGCGGCGAATATCTTTTCTTCATAGACGCCGACGACTTTGTTACCAAGACCGCGCTGGAAGAACTTTACACTCTCGCCAAGGATTATGATACCGACGTTGTCTACTGCGAAAGAAATTACCGCGCCAAAGACGACGGCACATTTTTGGATATAGAAGTTAATCCAAATGAAACGCCCGTCGATAAGCCGACTTTTGAGACAGAAAATTTGGCTGAACGCGTTCAAAGGATATTGCAATGGAAATATTATGTACCGCAATGGCGCAAGCTTGCACGGCGCAGTTTAATCTTTGAACACGGAATATTTTTCCCGCCCACGCGCCCTTCAGACGATACTGTTTGGACTTACGGTTTGGTTTTCTACGCGAAAAAGTTTTTGCGCGTGCCCAATGCGGTTTATACTCGTCGTCTTTCCGAAGGCTCAATTATGCGGGAGAAAAAAATCCGCAACAAACGATAAACTTTTGGATTAATCCCGTCATTCTCGGCTTAAAAGCTCTCGATAAACTTATGAGCAAACACGAATTCTTCCAACAAAATCCTCAATATCGTTACGCGGTGCTGGAAAAATTTACTCATACCATGTTTGATTATTTTCTTAACGACAGTTTTCAACTGCCGCCGTTTGCCGTGTATGAGGCGATAAAGCAGGAATTCGGCGACAAGTTCGGCGAACAGGATGTTCTTGTTTCTGCGCTGTGTACCCTCGTAAATACGCAACAAAGGATGGCGGCAATCAATCAGCAAAGATTCAATCAGTTTGCCGCGCAGGCTCAAGAGCAAGTGAAAAAGTTTAATCAGTTTGCCGCGCAGGCACAGGCTCGCATAGCGGAGCTGGAAGCGCAACTAAAAACAAAGTGAGGAAGTGACGCCTTGGCTTTAAGAATTATCACGGGAATTATAGGCATTGCAATAGCGGCGTTCGTGATTCAATACGGCGGCGCACCATTCGCGGGTTTCGCGATATTTTTGTCCCTTTTGGCGTGGCACGAGTATTCTGCCGCCTTCAGACGGGCGGGCGTCATCACGACTTACATTTTCGGAGCATTGGCTTTAGTCTTGCTGTTGTGTTGCGCGTGGCTCGGAAACGTCGAAGAACTGCTTGCCGTGCTGACAATGAGCATGATGACGATTTTCTTGCTGACGGTGATTCTGCGCGGGAGCACGCGTCCGACCGATGCCTGCGTTTCGGTGGCGGGGATAATGTATATCGGGCTGCCGTTCGCGCATCTGATTTTCCTGCGCTTCCTTACAGATGAACCGCAACCGGGCGAATCGGTAACGACCGTTCAAGAAATCGCCTCGAACAACGCGACAATCCTCGACAAGCTCGACTTGACAAAACTTCTCGACTTCCTGCCGACGCTCGACTTTGGCTTGAACTTGAACGTCGATGCGGGTTGCGCCTTGGTTTGGGTTTTGTTCGCGTGCACTTGGGCAAGTGATACCTTCGCGTACTTTATCGGCTCGGCATTCGGCTCGCATAAGCTTGCCTCGTCGATAAGCCCCGGCAAAACCGTCGAAGGCTTCCTAGGCTCGATTGTCGGCACGATTTTGACGGCGATTGTCGTGGGCACGTTTATCTTCGGCTTGCCGCTCGTCAAGATGGCTGTTGCGGGCTTCGTGCTGTGTTTGGCGGCCACCTTCGGAGATTTGGTTGAATCGGTGCTGAAACGTTTCGCCAACATCAAAGATTCGGGAATCTTTCTGCCTGGACACGGCGGCGCGCTCGACCGCTTCGACAGCGTACTTTACACCGCGCCCGTATTTTATTATTTCGTGATTCTTTCGGGGATAGCATAATGAAAAAAATCGCAATACTCGGCTCGACGGGCTCAATCGGCACGCAAGCCTTGGACGTAGTAAAAAATTTGCCCGAAGAATTTTCCGTGGAAGTTTTGGCGGCTAATTCCAACGTCAAACTTTTTGCTCAACAGATTGAAGAATTTCGCCCGAAGTTGGCGGTTTTGGCCGACGAGACGGCTTACAAAAAATTATCCGCCCGAAAATTTCCCGGCACGGAGCTGGCTGGCGGCAGGCAGGCTTTCATCGACGCGGCCGACTTCGACGGCGTGGAGACTGTCTTGACGGCAATGAGCGGCTTCGCGGGCTTGGAGCCGACGATTAAGGCTATCAAGGGCGGAAAAAATATCGCGCTCGCCAACAAGGAAACGCTGGTCGTGGCGGGCGAACTCGTCACCAATCTCGCCAAATTTCACGGCGTAAAAATTTTGCCCGTCGACAGCGAACACGGCGCGTTTTTCCAGTGCCTGCAGGGCGAAGACAGACGCTCGATTGAAAAACTCATTCTCACGGCTTCGGGCGGCCCCTTCAGAGGCAAACGGCGCGGCGACCTCATGCGGGTCACGCCTGACGAAGTCCTTGCTCACCCGACGTGGAACATGGGCAAGAAAATCACCGTCGACAGCGCGACGCTCGTCAACAAGGGGCTTGAAGTCATTGAAGCGAAATTTCTTTACGGCGTCAACTACGACCAGATTCAAGTCGTCGTGCACCCGCAAAGCATTGTTCATTCCATGGTTGAATTCTGTGACGGCTCGGTTATCGCGCAACTCGCCTCGACCGATATGCGCCTGCCGATTCAATACGCGCTGACTTACCCGCGCAGGTTGCCTTCGCCCGTCAAGCCGCTCAACTTTTGGGAATTGCGCTCGCTGAATTTCTACAAGCCCGACGTCGACACGTTTCGCGGGCTGTCGTTCGCGTACTTCGCGGGGGCAGTGGGCGGAACGTTGCCTTGCGTGTTCAATGCCGCCAACGAAGTGGCAGTAGCCGCCTTCCTGGAGGGCAGGATAAAATTCTTGCAAATCTACGACGTGATTCAAGAAATTATGTCGCGCCGAAAGGTTTTGCCCGCCACGTTCGACAACTTGCTGGCGGAAGACAACGCGGCGCGAATCATGGCGGAAGAGCTTATCGACGGCATATATTAGTGGCTGTCAATAACTTTTAAAAAGTAACGGTTATTTTTCCGGAAACGTGACGTTGCATCCGGATGACGCGCTTCAACGTTGCGCCGTTTAGAGTAATCGTCCGCGACGATACGCTTGCCCACGGGGGGCGCTAGTCTCGTGCTTTAAGGTAACGGCGCGCTTATTGGGTCAAGCTTCAAGCTTGCGTTATACGAACAAATTCCTCGTCACATCTTACTTTTACAAACACGCTCTAAGTCAAGGAGGCATTGGTTTGATTTTAACGATAGCATCGGCAGTCTTCGTATTCGGGCTGTTGGTTTTGGTTCACGAGTTCGGACACTTCATAACCGCCAAGATGACGGGAATGCGAGTCGACGAATTCGCAATCGGCTTCGGCCCCAAGCTGATAAGCAGGAAACACGGCGAAACCGTTTATTCATTGCGCGCGATACCGCTGGGCGGCTTCAACGACATTGCCGGCATGGATCCCGAAAACAATACGGCGGGCGAGCGCGGCTTTTGCGCCAAGCCCGTCCTTTCGCGCATGATAGTGATTCTTGCGGGAGCGACGATGAATTTCATTCTGCCGATTCTGCTGTTCTTCGCGATTTTCTCTGCGCTGGGCGAAGTGAAACCTTCTACCGAGCCCGTTATCGGCGAAGTCATTGCGGGCTTTTCGGCGGAAAAGGCGGGTCTCAAAGCTGACGACAGGATTTTGAGCGTCAACGGTCAAGCCGTCACGACGTGGAACGAATTCACCGACAAGCTTAAGGGCGTCGAAGAGGGGCAAAATATTTTGCTTCAATACAAGCGCGGCGAGGAAATCGGCGAAGTCACGGTGACGCCGCAGTTCGACAAGCGGGCAAATCGTGCATTGGTCGGCGTGCAAAATTCGGTCGTCTACGAAGACAGGTCGTTCCCCGAAGCGTTCGTGTTGGCGGTGAATCACACGGAGGAAATCACGGTCGCCATGATTGAGGCAATCGCGGGGCTGTTCAAAAATCCCGAACAAACAGACCAACTTGCGGGACCGATAGGAATCGTGCAGATGTCGGGGCAGGTCGCAGAGCGCGGCTTCATTCCGCTTTTGAACTTCGCCGCACTGCTCAGCATAAACCTTGGCATAGTCAATCTGTTGCCCGTGCCCGTGCTTGACGGCGGGCATTTCGTCAACCTGTTCATCGAGGCGGTCAGAGGCAAACCCTTGGGCTCAAAGGCGGTCGCCTACACTCAACGCGTCGGCATTGCGCTTTTGCTCATGCTGATGATTTTCGCCACGAAGAACGATATCGTCCGCGTCTTCCTGAAGTAAGCTTATGCCAAAAAATTAAACGTCTCGAAAAAATCTTCGGGACGTTTTTTGTTTGCCGTACTGTACTTTGCGAACTACTCTTAGGGACTGTTGGTAAATAAAATTTGGCGGCTCCGAATCGAATAAGGAAAAAGGGGTTTGGCTCGGAGCGGCTAGCAACCACTTGTTCAACGCCCGCGCAACTGTGCCCGCTTATTTCGCGTCACTCTATAGCGCCGGCGACCGCCATTCATGCGCGCCTCGTCCTTTGCAACGCTTTCGTCAATTTACCAACAACTCCTAGATTAAACGGAAAAAGCCCCGCCGAATCAGCGAGGCTTTTTTGATTTCGATATGGCGCGTCCGGCGTGACTCGAACACGCGACCCACGGCTTAGAAGGCTTAAAGCTTGAATTTTAGCCTTCCATAAGTCACGTTAAGTCTTGATTTTAAAGGGTTGAATCAATTTTTCCGTCGCCTCCTTTCCAAGAATTTCGCCCATTTTTTCTGCTAATGCCCCACTAATTGCCCCACAAAAATTCATTCTTCAAGTTCAATAATGTTCAACATCTCACGCGGCGTAACTATAAATGTTCGTTGTGGAAAATGCTTTAAATTCCCCGTAACCAAATAGGCGTCGTGCTCTTTGCGAGATTCCATTACAATTTCGTAAAACACTGCGTCTTTGGGATCGTGAAAGAATTCATCTGTTTTAACCGCATCGATATTAATTGCACGGGATATTATTCCGGCTATTATGACCTCAACGGTTTGCTCGTCGAATTTGAATTTTTTTCTTCGTAACACGTCGTTATATTCCTCAAGAATTTCAGCGTTCACAAGCGGAATAATTTTTCCTTCGAGTGCGTGAGTGACAACTGCTACCGGCACTGATTCTTTGCGTATAAGCGCGGACACAAGTACATTTGTATCAAGCACGGCGTAATAGTTCATTTTGCGGCGCGAGCCTCCCTTTCTCGTCGCGAGGCAATAATCTCTGCGTTAATATCATCCAACGTCAAATTGCAAACACCATTGATTGCAGAAGCGTCGCTCAATTCTTGCATGGCGCGAACAGCACGCTCCGCTTTGTAATTGCGTTTGGGCAAAGTCATGTTGAAAGGAATTCCGTTTGCCAATACAGCTCTCTTCAAGAAAATTTTTATCGCTGTCGAAAAATCCAAACCTAATTTTTCAAATACATCCGTTGCCGCTCGTTGCAGTTCTTCATCCATTTTAATTTCCACCGACACGTTTGCCATGCTATCACTTCCCGTAAAATTTATTCACAGTCGAATTTTAATGAGCTTTTCCGATTCGGTCAAGAAGTTTTGGCAGGTAAAGAAAATACAGTTGTCGAATCTGTCATTCATTATAAGGACGTGTGAAAAGTGCAGAAAATAATTATTCATAACTTCGGACCGATAAAAGAATGTGAAATGGATTTGGCTCAATTCATCGTCTTGACGGGCGCACAAGCCGCAGGTAAGAGCACAATAGCTAAAGCCATTTATTATTTTTCCTTGGTAAAAGAACTTTGTTTTGATTTTATTACCGGGAGCAAAGTTAAGGATGCCGGCAAGTCGAAAAGTGATATTCTCGGTGAGTTTTTACTTCATACATTTTACGAGCTCTTCAGCGATACGCTTTCCAAATCAGTCAGTTGCTCATTGGAATATGTTTACACCGAAAATACGAAGATTCAACTCTATACTGAAGAAAATGATTCTACCGGCTTTAATCTTACCATTAACTTTAGTGACAATATAGTTGAATTGGTAAAACGTTATGATGAACGAGATTTATCCTTTTGGACTGTCGATAAGAACAGTCAACAGTTGAATCGAGAACTGGAAAATATTTTCGACGTGCATTACAAACCGCTGTATATTCCGGCGGGCAGGAGCGTCGTTACACTGATGACGGATTTTATGGGTGAACTTCTTTTGTCGAGTGGCGGCACCAGATCTCGCAGTGCCATGCAAAATCTTGATTATGCTATTCAAAGATACATTAGAACTGTTTTGCTGTTGAGAAAATTTTTTGCAGAAGGGACGTCCAACCTACTTTATAAAGTTCGTCGAGCATGGGGAGGTTCCAAGATGTCGTTGATGAAAAAATTCTTGTTGCTGTCCGAAAAGATTATCAAAGGCGAATATTTCTACCGAGAGGGCGCGGAATTTCTCCGTGTGAAAAAATTTGACGGTGAGACCGCTAATGTTTGGATAAATTTTGCTTCGTCGGGTCAGCAAGAAATTTTATGGGTATGCAACATCATGTTTTATCATCTCTTTCACGGCGACCGCGTGTTTATCATTCTGGAGGAACCGGAAGCTCATCTTTACCCCGATTCTCAAAAATATATTAGCGAGCTGATTGGCTTGTTTGTTCATGCGGGAAATCGAGCCACAGCCCTTACATATTGGGCGAGTTCAATAATTTGCTTTACGCCAACGAGATACAAGGCGTTGATGAGCAACGTAACGAAATCGTGGACGAAGAAAAAATTTTGCCCTACGATAATTCGCGGGCATTTTACGTCGCGGACGGTTTTGTTAAAGACGCAATGGAAGATCATTTGATTATCAATTCACTTATTGATGGTGACTCCGACGAAATTAACACAGAAAATGATAGGCTTATCGAGCTGAAATGGTCGACGGAGGAGCAGAATGAAAATTAACCTTTCCGATTATGAAAATCTTTGCAAAGACAAGCGTCAGCCAATTATTGTATCGCAAGACCGCAGAATCGATTGTCAACATCGGGCACAGAACGTTGTAAAGCAAAATAATCTTCGCTCTGTTGTTCGTCAGTATAAAATTGACGAAAATATAATTACCGTGGGGAACAAATGTGACTATCTCGTTTTAAATGACGACCTGAAAACTGCGTATCTGATTGAATTGAAAGGTAAAGACATCCATCATGCAATAAAGCAATTGGAGGATACGCTCAATATAATAAAGAGCAATCTCAGCGATTATACTTTTTTTCTCAGGATAGTTTATAAGGGAAAGTGCACTCACGCTGTCCGCGACCACAAAACTACTCGTTGGAAAGACGGACACGGGAAATTTAAAGACAGAGTTGCCATAGCTGATATTGGGCGTTCGCCTTATGAAGAAAACATCTGAATCAGTAAAAAAAGAAGTACCCGCAGAATCGAGCACTTCCGGTTTCAAAAATTATTTGAAAAGTTCGCGCAGAGCGTCTACCGCTTGCCTTTGCATATCGGGCAGGACGTGGCTGTAAGTGTCCATTGTAACTTTGATTGAACTGTGACCGAGACGCTCCTGAACGATTTTGGGATTGACGCCCTGTTGAAGAAGTAGCGTTGCGTGAGTGTGTCGCAAGCCGTGAAACGTAAAGTCGGGGTTGATGTGACATTCCTTCAGCAACGGCTTGAAATATCGTCGTGTAAAATTTGTCGGGCTTATCGGCTCGCCGAACGAACTGGTAAAGATTAATCCGTTTCGTGCAAATTTATCGCCTAATTCATCGGCGTATTTTTTTTGCCATTCGCGATACTCTTTTAAAGATTGAACATCTTCCGGCATGAGCAAGACACGTCTTCGGCTGTTTTTGGTTTTCGGTTCCTGAAAAACTGCGCCGCGTCCTACAACATGGGCAAGCGAACGCCTTATGAATACGCACGAATTTTTAAAGTCAACGTCTTCCCACTTGAGACCGAATACTTCGCCTTGCCTCAAACCTGTTTTGACCGTGAACGATAAAATTTCTGGCATCATGTTCCTCATAAATTCATTGCTGATTTTTCTTGCCGCTTTGATTAGGGTTGTAACTTCATCTCGTGTCAACACGACAATTTCCTTGCGCGTCAGCTTTGAAGATTTTGTTAAACGCACTACGTTTCGCAAGACCAATCCTTCGCGGACGGCATCGTCCATGCACATTGCGAAATATCTTCTTGCCGCTCGTACTGTGGAAGGCGACAGGGCATTGCCGTCGGCTCGTCCGTTTACCAACAACGAATTGAAATGTTTCTGCAGGCTCGACGCCTCCAATGCCGCCAGTTTAAGATTCCCGAACTTTGGCACGATGTAATTTTTCAAACTGCTCCGGTATTTTTCAAAAGTTCGCGGTCTGATTCGAGGCTTGACGTAGTTTTCCATCCACTCTTCAATCCATGCGGCAACAGTCATATCAGCTTTTAAGAGGATACTGCCTTGCTGATTCGCCAGAAGAAAAGTTTTGCCTTTTTCCATGGCTTCATGCTTGGTTTTGGCGGCAAATTTTTTTCGTTTCGCTGAGCCGTCGGGAGCTTTGTAACTTACTTGATAAATCCAAAGCCCGCGATTTTTGTCTTGATATATGACGCCCTCTCCGGCGTTTCGTCTGCCCATAAAGTACACCTCCGATTGAAATAAAACGGCGACAGGAGCAACTATGTTACCTCCTGCCGCCTCAAAATTTATGCCGCGAGAATTTCTTCAACGTAAGTTGATGGAATTAAAATTCTACGTCCGACTCGTCGTGAAGGAATTGTTCCTCTGCAAACTTTGTCGTAAATCAATGACCTACTCACGCCGAGAATCTCCGCAACCTCCTTGACCGAGAAAAATTTTTTCATAGTAATCACCTTCCGCATAGTACTCGTCACTATAGTATATCCTTAAATTTATCAACTTATTCGCCTTTTAGGCTTACCAGCCCATAGCTATTCGTGTCATTTGAAAATTTTCGTATCCTTCAGCTAAGGTTGCTTCGCGCCGTTTTTCTCGCTCTGCGAAGTACCTGTCTTGAAAACAATCAAGCCAACACTGAGGCAGGAAAGTTTGTTCGGCGTCGTACCAGTAGCGTGAATAAAACCTCTTAACATAATTTTGACGAGCGGCAATCACTGCAGTTTCATGTGATGCCTCAAGCCACTGAGCCATAGGGTATGCAAGGGCACCACCTGCGAGCAAGCGGCAAAGTTCAATGTCTCCCGGCGCGGTGCAAAAGCCATTCAACGCACTGATTGCCCACTCCCCCGTTTGCACGAGTGGCATCAAGTTCAACGCGACTGAATCATCCAACACGGGAGTCTTTAGACAAACCGTCTCCGATACAGTCGAAGGCAAGGAGATTTGAGTGATTGGATTTTTTTCGTCGGCGTTGCACTCGATGAACCGATGTTGAGAAATTCCCGCCAAATGACGCAAGTCGTCCCATTTATCTGAGCTGTGAAGCATTGCCGAAGCAATGGGACGATTAGACAAAGCCGAATAAAGTTCGTCAACGTTAGAACAGAAAGCTACGCTCTGCCAAGTTTGTAATAAGTAGAACACAATCACTCCTCCTCAAGAAATTTTTCAATGGTGCGTTCCATTGCCTCTTTCGATATGACCAACATCTCGACGAGGTGGTCGTTTAGTTTTACGCGCTTTAGGTAACGCTTGCGGGTGCCGCCGTTGCCGTCTTTGTTCTCATACCCCTTGCTAATGCCGTGATTCAAGAGCTCCTTAAAAATCGTCGTCGAATCAGACACTAGTTCACGTCCCGAATCCGCCAGCAAATGCCGAGCATTCGATATAACCTTGTCGGGCGGATAGGACGTACTCCGCGCCGTCTTTGTCAAATCGTTGAAAGCCTACATATTTTCCGCCGTTTTGCTCGAATTCGTCCTTGTTGACAGCAATCAACGCCGTGCTCGTCGCTATCGCCTGTTGTAATGTCACGAGGAATTGTTGCCACGGCTCAGCTACAGTTGCCGAAGTCTGATTTCTAAGAATCAGTGTTCATAAACGTTTAAGCAAAGTGTGAATATGAGAAATCTT
>CAMJMR010000041.1 GCA_946407095.1 uncultured Selenomonadales bacterium
TTGCTGCTATTCTTCTCTGGTTAAAATGAATTGTCCACAGTCCCTAGCAATGCGCAAGCATTTCGTTTCGACGCGGCGATTACGTTTGAATTACGAACGGCACGGCGCTCGTCCTTGTGCGCCCAAAACTTCGCGGCGAATTTTTTTGCGCGGATAAAATTTCTGTGATAGAATTCGACAGTTGAAAAATTTTTTTGCGCGAGGTGGTTTTATGCTGATGACAGGCGCGAGGGCTATCGTCGAGTGCTTGAGAGAACGCGGCGTCGATATGATTTTCGGCTACCCCGGCGGAATGATTCTGCCGCTCTACGACGCCCTTGTCGACGAAAAGGAAATAAAACAAATTCTAGTCACGCACGAACAGAACGCGGCTCATGCGGCTGACGGCTACGCGCGAGCGACAGGCAAAGTCGGCGTGTGCATGGCGACTTCGGGACCCGGCGCGACCAATTTGGTCACGGGCATTGCGACGGCGTTCATGGATTCAATCCCGCTCGTGGCAATCACGGGGCAAGTCGACACCGCACTGCTCGGACGCGACGCCTTCCAAGAAACCGACATTCTCGATATAACAATGCCCGTCACCAAGCACAACTTCAAAGTCAAAGAGGCGCGGCTTTTAGTCCCGACGATCAGGCAGGCGTTCGACATTGCACTAAGCGGGCGGCGCGGTCCCGTACTCGTCGACGTGCCAAGGGATATTTTCTTCGCGGAGGTCGATTGGCGTCCGCAGGAAGTCAAAGAAAAACTTCCCGCCAAGCCCGATGCCGACTTCATAATCTGCGCGGCGGAGGCGGCTGAAGAAATCGTCAAGGCGGAACGTCCTGCGGTAATCGTGGGCGGCGGCGCGATATCGGCGGGCGCGTCCAAGGAGATTATCGCGTTCATTGAAAAGTTTAACTTGCCCGTCGTCAACACGCTGATGGGTATCGGAGCCGTCCCGCGCTCTCATCCGCAAAATCTGGGCTTCGCGGGTATGCACGGCAAAAAGGCGGCGAATCACGCGGTAGCGGCGGCGGATTTGGTTATCGCGGTCGGCAGCCGCTTCGGCGACAGGCAAACCGGAAACATCAGCAAGTACACCCGCTCGAAAAAGTTCATCCACATTGACATTGACCCCGCCGAAATCGACAAGAACATTGAGGGCAGTCTCGGCCTCGCGGGCAACATGCAAGTCATTTTGAATTTGCTTATGCGTCACGAGGCAGGCAAGCCCCGCGCAGATTGGTGGCGGCAAATCGCCGAATGGCAAGAAGAATACGACTACGATTATCAAGTCGACAGACTGACGGTGCCTTGGGCAATGAATCAAATCGCGAAGAAGACGGCGGGGAAAAATTTCGCCTACGCGACGGACGTCGGTCAACATCAAATGTGGGCGGCCTTGCACTTGCACGTAGAGGAGCCGCGCACGTGGCTGACGTCGGGCGGCTTGGGAACTATGGGCTTCGGACTGCCCGCCGCCATGGGTGCACAGCTCGCCTACGGTAACAAGCGGCGCGTCATTTGCGTCACTGGCGACGGCGGCATAAAAATGACGGGCAACGAATACTACACCATTGCCCGCCTCAAGCTGCCGATTATCTCGCTGATTGTCAACAACACCAGCCTCGGCATGATTCGCCAACTGCAACGGGTTTTCTACAAGGAACGCTACATTGCTTGCGAATTCGATTATCAGCCCGATTACGTCATGTACGCGCAAAGTTTCGGCATAAAGGCGGAGGCGGTCTCAACCCAGGAAGATTTTGCTCACGCGCTGAACACAGCCCTTGACGACACCGAAAATCCCCGCGTCATCGTGCTGAACGTCTGGCGCAGTTTCGTCGAACCCATGACCAAGGGCGGTGCCAACATTAACGAGTTCGTGGAGTTTAAGTAAGGAGTTTTACCGTATGAAAAAATTTTTAACGGCATTCGTGCTGATAGCGGCTTTGACGGTGTCGACGGCGCGGGCAGCAGAATTCGAGATGGTCGAGTACTCTGCGCAAGTCAAATTGCAATGGTTGGCGGCGGCGGGCATTCCAGAAGCGCAAAAGTTTCTCAAGCTGATTGACCGTCCCGTTTTCTTCAACGCGAAAAATCTTAACGACTTCGAGCGCATTCAGCTTGCCAACAGCCTCTACCAAGAGCTGAACTACGCCGCCGCGATTGAATACGTGCGCGCCAACAATTACGGCAACGTTTTCGATTTGGCGTGCAGTCTTTCCCCGCGAGCCATGATTTTGGGCGACGAGGGGCGCAAAGTCGTTGTCGGCGAGCTGCAAACGGTTTGCCTGCTGGGCGATTGGTGCGTCGACGAATTCGGCAAGAAGGCAAGGAAAAATGTCACCTACGATGCCTTTTGGCTCCAAGACAGGCAGGGCATGATGGCAAGTGCCGACAAGCTCAAGGGCGAACTTTGCATAATCGAGCAGGGCGTTATCATTTACCTTGCCGACGACGTGCGCGCGCAGATGTTCGACAACATTCGCGACGTCCTCAAAAGCCACGGCGGCTGCCTGATAACCAGCGACTTCAACCAGAAAAAATATTTCACGGACGCGGCGGCGGCTCTCTTCGGCGAAGCGCAAGCCCCGACGATTTACGCCGAGACCAAGGCGATGTACGAAAAAGTTTTAGGCGATAAAATTTCCGACGAATCGCTCCAAGACGAGCAAGAAGTTATGGCTTTCCTGAAGGCTCACGGGCTCACGGGGCGCAAGGTGCCGCTCTTCACGTCGACGCCCAAGCTCAACGTCTATTCCAAGCTCACGCCCGCGCAGATTCAAAAAGTCAACGAACTCGCCGCGAAAAATTATCTGTGGGTCATTACCGCCCTTTAATCGGATGCAGCGGGTTGTTGACAACGCCTCTTTAAAGTATCGGAAATAATTTCAAAGATAAAAAAACCTCCGCGCAGGTTGCGGAGGCTTTTTTGTTGCAAGTAATCAATCAAAGCGGCAAGGTCTTAACCCAATCGCTCAAAGCAGCTTTGTCGGTGCGGCCGCGGAACACTCTGCCCTCAATCCACTTGACGGACGCCGCGCAGGACGGCTTAAGTTGCGCAAGGGTCTCGCCGAAGCCCGAACCGCCCGACGTTGCGAAAACCACAATCGTCTTGCCCGCGAAGTCGTAACTTTCCAAGAACGCGTTGACGATGTGCGGCGCGACGTACCACCAAATCGGGAAGCCAAGGAAAATCGTGTCGTAGTCGGCAACGGGCGCGGCTTTGTCGGCAAGCGCGGGGCGCGAAGTTTTATCCGCCATTTCTACCGAACTGCGCGATTTTGAATCGTTCCAGTTCAAATCTTTGCCGGTGTAGGGCGTGGCGGGCTTAATCTCGTAAGTGTCCGCGCCGACAACCTCAGCCAAGGTGTTGGCAAGCCTGCGCGTTGAGCCGCTCGCCGAAAAATACGCTACCAAAGTTTTGCTCATTTATAATCCTCCCATACTTCTGCCCGCCGCGAAATCGAATTTGATACTCGTATCGCGGGGCGGCATGTTTGATTCGTAACGGACAGTGTCGTCTGAAAAACGTGCGTCCCGTGGTTCCTTTTTGTCAGAGCTTTTGTCCAAAGTCGGTCGCCGCAAAACATTCAAGATATCGTCGATTCTCGCGCCGTCTTCAAACATTTTAATCGCCTCCTCAATAGCCGAAAACCTGCGCGGCTTTGCGCATGTTCGCGCGAATGTCGACGCCGAACGGGCAACGCGTCTCGCACACGCCGCACTGAATGCACTCGCCCGCATGATGAGCCAATGCCGCATAATGTTCGCGAACGGTTTCGGGAACGGTGCTTTGAGCCTCCGTCAAGTGCAGGAACTTCGTGACGGACGCAATGTCAATCTTCTTGACGCACGGCGCGCAGTGGCTGCAGTAGACGCAATGCCCTTGCCAAGAAATTTTCGGGAAGGTCGCGAAGGTCGCGGCGTAATCCTTTTCGGCGTCGGAGGCGTCTTCGTAGGCGATGCTTTGCTTGAGCTGTTCGACGGAATGCGCGCCCGCCAATACGCACGCCACGCCCGGCCGACTCAACGCGTAGTGAATGCATTGATGAGCCGTCAACGCCACGCCTGCCGGCGAAAGTTCCGCATTAAGCAAATCGCCGCCGCCGAAACACTTCATGACCGTGATACCCACGCCCAAACGCTGGCAAGTCTCGTAAAGCCGCTGACGGTCGGGATCCATGTTCGTCAAATGCCCTGCGTAATTTTTTTCGTTCCAAAGTTCCTCGACGTCCTCGGAGGCGGGCATCAAGTCGTAGCAGGGATTGACGCTGAACATCAGCACTTCAATCGCGCCGCTCTCGACCGCCGTCAACGCCACTTGCGGATTGTGACTGCTTAAGCCGATGTGCCGAATCGTGCCCGCCGCCTTGAGTTCGCGCGCGTAGTCAAGGATGCCGCCCGAAATGATTTGTTGCCAATCGTCAAGCGCGTCGCAATAGTGAATCGTGCCCACGTCGATATAATCGGTCTGCAACTGTTCAAGAGACTCCTCGAAGCCCGCAACGACCTCCTTCAGCTTGCGCGTTCGCTTATACTGCCCGTTCTGCCACACGGAACAGATATGCGATTGCGCGATAAATTTTTCTCGGCGTCCGCGCAGGGCATTGCCGACAGCCGTCCTCACAGCGGGGTTCGACGTGTACAAGTCAAAATAGTTCACGCCCGCCGCCTCCGCCGCGTCGAAAAGCTTTTTCGTCATGGCGCAGTTCTCTTCGCCGAAGCCCTCGCACCCCATGCCTATTTCGCTGACTTTCAAGCCCGTGTTGCCCAAATCGCGATAAATCATGGCGTTCACTCTCCTTTGACGCAAAAAAATTAGACAGGGAAAAATTTTTTCCTGCCTGCAGTTATCTCAAGGGTTACGACAAAATTTTTGGCGGCGTCAAGCCACGGTCGACAATCAGCCGTTCGACAGCGTTGAGGACTTGGCGAGGCGAAATTTTTTTTTGACATTCCAATTCGCGAGGCGTGCCCTTGTGATAGGGACAAAAATTGTCGACGGCGCGAACACGGACGTCGCTGTAGCAGCCGTTGCAGACCAGGCGATTCGCCGCGCGGTAGGGCGTGTAAAATTCGTGCCAATCGTGACTGAAGCCGCAAATCATCACGACGGGACAGCCCACGACTTCGGCGAGCCACGCCAGCCCGCTACTCAAGCCGATAAAAAATTCCGCGTGATAAAGCATGTTCGCCCGCTCCATTATCGGACGGTCGCCCGTGAAGTCTTCCGCGCCGTCGGGCAAGGCGCAAGTGTAATCGCCGTCGCGCCGAAAATTTTTCTTGTCGATACACAGCACGCGGTAGCCGAGACTTTTAAGATAATCGACGACGACAGCCCAGCCGCCGGGGTAATGCCAGCCCTTGGTCGCCGAGGAGGCTTGAACGGCAATGCAAACGTAAGGGTCGCGGGTGACGGGCGCGGCAGTCGGCTTGAAGGTCGGCTTCGGCGCAACGGCATTGAGTCCCAGAATTACGCCCGCCAATCGGTTCAGCGGCGCAGAGCGGGTATCGGCGGGCACGGTCGGGAAGTCGCCGTAATTCATCACGGGGCAGAACGTCGCGTAAGTTTCGGCGGGCGCGGTCGCAACCTGTTCGAGTTCGGGATAAAGATTCGCGGCAAGGTCGGCAAGATACGCGGGCACCGTGATGACGACGCGGCACTTGTGGAAGTTTGCGGTAGCCTGCGCGGCAGGAAGATTCGCCAAAGTGTCTCCGAGCCCCGCCGCCCTGTCGAACACGACGCGAACGGTTTGCCCCTCCAAGTTCAGCACGTGTTCAAAAATTTTCGCGCCGCCGTTGAAAACCTCCACTTGCCAACGAATGAAATACTTTTCGACGGAAACGAGCCTCACGTCGGACAGCTCACGGTCGAAGAGAATCAGCCCGCTGTCGAAGTCGCTTATCACGACGCGAAAGCTCCCCTTGGGCACATCGAGCCGCAAGCCGCTGTTGAAGTCCAAGCGCAGTCCGTCAATGCTCGTTTCCAAAAAAATTTCTCCGTCGTCCGAGTTTTGCGATAAGCTGCCCAAAATTTTTTGGACGGGCGGCAGGCTCAACGGGTCGGGAGGCAATTTCAGCTTGCCGATGTTTTTTACCTTCGACAGATAATCGCCGAGCGCACGCGCGCAAAAAAATATCTTCCGCATGTCAAGCCTTGGCGGCAATCGGCGGAATCAAGGCGCGGTCGAGAATCAGCCGCTGAATCGCGTCGATAACCGCTTGCGGATAAATCCTCCGCTGACATTCCAACTCACGAGGCGTGCCGCCGTGTCGCGGGCAAAGACTCTTGCCAATGAACTTGACGCGCAAATCGTTAAAGCAGCCGTTGCAGACCATTCGATTCGCCACGCGGTAGGGCGTGTAAAATTCCGCCCAATCAAGCGAAAAGCCCGCAATCAGCACGACGGGACAGCCAACGATGTCGGCAACCCAAGCCAAGCCGCTCCCCAGCCCGATAAAAAAATCGGCGTGATAAAGCATGTTCGCCCGCTCCATTATCGAGTGGTCGCCCGTGAAATCCTCCGCGCCGTCGGGCTTGCGAATCGTCAAGCCGCAATTCGTCTCCACGGCGTTCCTGTCGATGCAAAAGACGCGCCATCCTAAAGCCTTGAGGTAATCGACGACGATGTCCCAGCCGCCGGGGTAGAGCCAGCCCTTGCGATTTGACGAGGCTTGCACGGCAATGCAAACGTAAGGGTCGCGCGTGACGGGCGGCGCAGTCGGCTTGAAGGTCGGCTTTTCGGGCAAAGTCTCCAGTCCCAAAATCGTGCCGGCAATGCGCTCAATCGGGCAGTTGCGCAGGTCGACGGGCGTTTTCGGATAATCGCTCACGCACATGACGGGGTAGTAGGTCGCGTAGTTGGCGAAGTGCAACGCGTCGGCTTGCGGGATGTCGTGGTAAAGGTGCGCCGCGAATTCGCGCAGATAGTCGGGCAAAAGGACGCTCACCGCGCATTTGTGTTGACGCTTGAACTCGCGGGCGTAGGGCAGAATCGCCAACACGTCTCCCAAGCCGTCGATGTTCGCCGCAATCGTCACGCTTTGACCGCGCAGATTCAGCACGTGCGAAAAAATTTTCACGCCGTCGCAGAGAACTTCTACTTGCCAACGGATAAAATACTTTTCGACGGAAATAAGCCTCACGTCGGACAAATCCTCGTCCAAAAAAATCTGCGCGGTGTCGAAGTCGCCGATTCTCACGTGAAAATTTCCTTCGGGCACTTCAAGCCGCAAACCGAAATTAAAATCCAACTTCAAGCCCGCAATGCCCGTCCGCCCGATAATCGGAGCCTCACAGCCCGCCGCGCAGGCGTCGTAGATTTTCATGTGCGCCTGCAAGATGTCTTGCGATTGCGGACTGTTGAGGATGTCCCGCGCAGATATTTCCACGTCCTTTAGCGCGTCGCGTTCCTCGTCGGTGACAAGCTGCAGGTAGTCTTTAAAGTTCCTTGCACAAAAAAAAAGTGTTCGCATAATCAATTCCCCTTCACAAGCGGCTTTAAAATCGGCGGAACAGATAGCGCGCCGCGTAATTTTGGGGCGCGCATGGACGCGCGCCCGCCGGCAACAAAAACATGGAAGTTTTTTTGCCGGCACAGGTAGCTTCGGGTAGCGCGGGCGTTTCGTCGGTGGTCGGTAGCCGCCCCGCGCGTAGCGGCGAGTTTCTTTGCTACTTTCTTTCCTCGGTGAAAGAAAGTAGATTCTAAACATTAAAGCTATTAAATCGCCGACTCGGAGCCGCAACTCAATTTATCAACAGCCCCCGACTAATGCTTGACGGCGGGCGGTATTAAGCCCTTGTCGACAATCAGCCGATTAATGGCGTTAATGACTTGGCGCGGATGAATTTTCTTTTGACATTCCAATTCGCGGGGCGTGTCGTGATGTCGCGGGCAACGTCGCTTGAGATAGTTGACGCGAATGTCGGTAAGGCAACCGTTGCAGACCAGCCGATTCGCCACGCGGTAGGGCGTGTAAAATTCAAACCACGACTGCGAAAAGCCGCAAATCATCACGACGGGACAGTTCACGGCATTGGCGAGCCACGCCAGCCCGCTTGATAGCCCGATAAAAAATTCCGCGTGATAAAGCATGTTCGCCCGCTCCATTATCGAATGGTCGCCCGTGAAGTCTTCCGCGCCGTCGGGCTTGCGAATGGTCAAGTCGTCGTTAATCTGTTCGGGGCTCCTGTCAATGCAAAAGACGCGGTAGCCGAGCGTTTTCAGATAATCGACGACGATATCCCAGCCGCCGTCGTAGAGCCAGCATTTCCTGTTGCCGGAGGCTTGCACGGCAATGCAAACGTAAGGGTCGCGGGTGACGGGCGCGGCAGTCGGCTTGAAGGTCGGCTTCGGCGCAAGGGCATTGAGTCCGAGGAACGCGCCGCCCATTCGCTCAAGCGGCATGTTGCGCAAGTCGCCCACGCCAATCGACAAATCGGAAAGCATCATGACGGGGTAGTAGGTCGCGTAGGTCTCAAAGTAAATTTTGTCGACGAGCGTCAAGTCGGGGTAAAGGTGTTCGGCGAAGTCCTTCAGATAATCTTGGACGCAAACGGTAAGCTTGCAACGGTGCCGCTTTTGAAATTCCGTCGCGAACGGCAGCAAGGCGATATGGTCGCCCATCGCGCCCGCTATCATCAAGGTGACGGGTTGCCCTGCCAAGTTCAGCGTGTGCTCAAAAACTTTCTCATTGTCGCGGAAAACTTCAAAGTGCCAGCGAATGTAATGCTGCTCAAGCGAAAGCAACCTGCCGCCGTCGAAAATGCGCCTGTCGAAAAAAATATCGCCGCTGTCGGCGTCGCCGATTCTCACGCGGAAATTTCCTTTGGGCACGTCGATTCGCAAGCCGAAATTGAAATCGTAGCGGAGCCCGTCAATGCCCGTCGCGCAAAAAGTTTTGTAATCGAAAACCTTATCGGACAGCTCGAACATTTTCTTCAGCTGGTCAAGGAAAAGGTGTTGCTCGAAAAGTTCTTTGTCGGCCGCGTCGCTGTTCTCGTCGATAATTTTTTCCTCGACTACTTCGCCCGCGTCGTTGGTGACGGTAATTTTTTTGTCGGTTATCGCGGCGTTGTACATTTTTCGGTAGTCTTCGATATTTTTCGCGCAGAAAAAGTATTTCTTCACTGTGACACCTCCGATTAAAGCAGATTGATAAATTTGTGCGTTTGCGGGATGACTCGGACGTTTTTCAGGCGGCGAAGGGCGGCGGCTTGCAACGAAAGCAATTCCTCTGCCGAAATTGCGCTTACGGCTTTGACGGGCGTCACGGGTTGGATTATCAGCAAAATTTCTGCGTCGACGCCCGCAAGCAGCTCGACGGCCGAAAAAAATTCTTCGCGGGTCGTCTCGCCCGTCACGACGATTTTAACGCATAAGTCTTTGCCCTGCGCGGCTCGCAAAAATTTTTCGTGCAGGTCGAAAAGATTTTTCCCGACGACGCCCGGCAATTTAATATCCATGCTGACAATGTCGACGACGCCCGAAATTTTTTCCAGTTCGGCGGGCAACGTGCCATTGGTCTCAAGGAAAATCTTCACGCCGAAATTTTTGACCGCCTCCGCCACGTCGCGAACGAATGCCCAATGCAAAAGCGGCTCGCCGCCCGTGAAGCTCACCGCTTGAGTCGGAACGTCGTCGCTGAAATTTTTTACGACTTCGGCAACCTGCGCGGCCGACAAAGGATTTTTCACGTTGCGGAAAGTCGCAGAGCCCGCCGCCGTCTCGATTCGGCAAAAATCTGCGCGGCGGCAGTCGGTATCGCAATAAGCGCAGTTCAAATTGCAATCGGCAAGTCGCACGAAAATTTGGCGGCAACCGATATATTTTCCCTCGCCCTGCACCGAAGAGAAAATTTCTGTGACGTTCGCGCTACTCATGATACGTCACGCAGGAATTGGGCGATTCGTGAACTTTGACGGCGTACAACGTCGCAGAGCCGCCTAAAATCTCCGACGCCGCCAGTCGCTTGAAAATCGTCCGCGCAAGATTTTCCGCCGTAGGATTTTCCACCGCGAACGTCACCAACTCATTCAAAAACCTGTGGTCGAAGTCGTCAAGGATTCTTTTCAGCTCCGTCTTGAGAATTTTGAAATCTATCAACATGCCCAGTTCGTCAAGCTCCTCGCCGCGAACAATCGCCGCCACCGTCCAATTATGCCCGTGAAGCCTTGAGCACTTGCCCGCGTAGCCGCGAATCAAATGCGCCGCCTCGAACGCCGCGCTTACTTCAACTTCAAACAAAGTTCCGGCCTCCTTTTTGACAGAATCGCCCGCGCAAGCTAACATGGCGGGCGGAAAGGGGAATGCTTATGCTGAAAGATTTTTTGCCGCCGCACATCTATCGCATCGACAATCAGCCGAATTACTTCGACCCCGTGCGGAAAAAGTATGTGCTTGTCACGCCGCGCGAAACGGTGCGTCAACGCGTCGTACCGTATCTGATTGAGGAACTGGAAGTGCCGCAGCGCATGATTCGTATCGGGGAAAAGCTGTCGCATTACGGCCTGCCGTTCCGCCACAGAGCCGACGTCGTGATTGAGCGATTCGACCGCGCGGAAAATTCTACTTGTCCCGTCGCCGTCGTCGAGTGCAAAGCCATCGAAACGCCCTTGGACGACGCGGCATTCAATGAAACGTTCGACTACGCGGAAAAGCTTGGCTGCGCCTATTGCATACTGACCAACGGCGAAGAATTATTTTGCTTTTACCTGGACGCCGACAGTTACGTTGAGCTTGAGGCGGTGCCGACCTACCGCGAAATGACTAAAGAACGTCAGCAAAGTGAGGGCGCAGCTTTTTAAAGCACCACGCGCCGATAAACATCACCGCCGCCGTCAACGCCCAGAAATACGCCGTCAAATGCACGTGCTGCCAAAACCATTCGTTGTAAATCAAGCTTTGCCGATAGCCTTCAATCAAATAGTACGCGGGATTGAGCTTGAGCAGGAATTGAAATTGCTCCGGCACCATTTTCAAGTTCCAGAAAATCGGCGTGCACCAAAAGCCGAATTGCAAAATCATCGCCACGAACTGCCCGATATCGCGCATGAAGACCGTCAGCGAACTCGTCAGCCAACTAAGCCCCAGCGAAAAGCAAATCATCGCGAAAAAGTAATACACGATTTGCAAGTTGTAAATCGACACGCCGTAGCCGTAAATCGCGAACATCGCGAACAAGACCGCCACGAAGACGATATGCACGACCAACGCCGACATGATTTTGACAATCGGCAACAGCTCCACGCGGAAGACGATTTTCTTGACCAGGAACGCGCTTTCGACGACAGAATTCGTCGCGCTCTGTATGCTGTCGTTCAGGAAAAACCACGGGAACATTCCGCACACCAGCCACAAGATGAACGGGAAATTGTTGACGGGCGCGGCTTTGAAGCCGACTTGGAAGACGAACCAGAAAATCAAGACCGTCACTGCCGGCTGAATGAACGCCCACAAAATCCCAAGATACGAGCCCAAATATCGCTGGCGGAAGTCGCGCTTTGTCATCTGCCACAAAAGTTTTCGATTCGCGATTATGTCCCGCAGCAAGCCCAGCAAGCCGTTAAAAATTCTCTTCATGTCAATGGTGGAAGAGGCGCACGTGCGTGAACGCCATAGCAATGCCGTAGCGGTCGCAAGTCTCGATAACGTTGTCGTCGCGAATGGAGCCGCCCGTTTCCGCAATGAAGTCTACGCCCGAAAGATGCGCGCGCTCGATATTGTCGCCGAACGGGAAGAAGGCATCGGACGCCAACGACACCCCGCGCAGATTCGCAAGCCAAGCAAGTTTCTCGTCGTCGGTGAACGGGTCGGGCTTGACGGTGAAAAGATTTTCCCAAGTGTCGGCAAAAGTCTCGCCGCCAAGGTAAACGTCAATGGCGTTGTCTCTGTCGGGACGCTTGACGCCGCGCTTGAACGGCAAACCAATCACCTTCGGGCATTGACGCAGGAACCAATAATCAGCCTTGTTGCCCGCCAGCCTCGTGCAGTGAACGCGGCTTTGTTGCCCCGCGCCGATACCGATAGCTTGCCCGCCCTTCGCGTAGCAAACCGAATTCGATTGCGTATACTTGAGCGTTATCAGCGCGATGAACAAATCGCGGCGGGCTTCGGGCGTGAAAGTTTTGTTGCGCGTCGGCACGTCGGCAAGGCACGCGTCGGAAATTTTAACGTCGTTGCGCCGCTGCTCGAACGTCACACCAAAAACTTGCTTGGTCTCGACGGCGGGCGGCTCGTAGTCGGGATTCATCTTGAGCACCAGATAATTGCCGTTGCGTTTCGAATTCAAAATCTCCAGGGCTTCAGGCGAATAGGCGGGCGCGATAATCCCGTCGCTGACCTCGCGCTTAATGTAGTTGGCGGTCGACGCGTCGCACTCGTCCGACAAAATCGCGAAGTCGCCGTAAGAACTCATACGGTCGGCACCGCGCGCGCGGACGTAGGCGGCTGCCTGCGCGGACAGCTCGGCATCCTCGGCGAAGTAAATTTTTTTCAACACGTCGTCAAGCGGCAACCCGACGGCGGCACCTGCAGGGCTCACGTGCTTGAAAGACGCGGCGGCGGGCAGATTCGTCGCCTCGCGCAACTCGCGAACCAGCTGCCAACCGTTAAGCGCGTCAAGCAGATTGATGTAGCCGGGACGCCCGTTGAGGACTTCAAAAGGCAACTCGCCGCCTTCGACGAAAACCTTGGCGGGCTTCTGATTCGGATTGCACCCGTATTTCAATTCCAGTTCGTTCATTTAAGTTATCCTCCTCCAAAAAGTTATTAGGGCGTGTTGGTAAATTAAGGAATGAGTTGCAGGGGACAGAGGTCGCCCCGCGCCAAAACACTTGTTCCTTCTTCCTTGTTCCTTAGCCAAATCGGAGCCGCCAACTTGCCAACGCCCCATAATTCCTCGGCAGGAAAATTCTGCGCGGCAAGTTTATCCCCTGCCGCCCGCGTGCTATAATGGCTGAAAAAATTTTGGAGGCTGAACTCAATGACTAAGGACGATTGGAAAAAATTTTTCGCGAATAAGGTCGGCAAGTGCAACGTGTTGGTTATCGGCGACATAATGATGGACAGATATTACTACGGCGAAGTGCGCAAGTTCGCAAGCGACGCGCCCGTCCCTGTGGCGAAGATTGTCAATCGCAAAGCGTCTTTGGGCGCGGCGGCCAATATCGCCAACAACCTTGCCAACCTCGGCTGCAAGACGGCGGTGGCGGGCTTCGTCGGCGACGACCACAATTTTGAATTGCTGTCGACGCAACTGTACGAAAGCGGCATCGACCAAGACGGCTTAATCGCGACCGAATGGCCGACCACGACGAAGATTAGGATTATGAGCGGGCATGTTCAGATGTTCCGCATGGATTTTGAGGACTTGACGCCGCGCAGTGAGGAACAGTTCGACGCGCTGAAAAGTTTCGTCAAGCAACGGCTAAATGACAGCCTCGACGCGATTGTTTTGGCGGATTACGAAAAGGGCGTCTGCACCGAAAGATTTTGCGCCTCGGTGATTCGGGCGGCGCATAATCACGGAGTGCCCGTCGTCGTCATGCCCTACGGTCAGCAATGGATTAAATACGCGCAAGCCGATTACGTCACGCCCAACGTTGCCAAGATTAACAAGATTTTGCTCAGCCCGATAGCGACAGGCGACGACGACGCTGCCGAACGCGCAGGGCGTTACATCATGCGCAAGTTTCAAATCAAAAACGTTTTGGCGACGCGTTCTGCGTCGGGCATGACGCTGGTCACGGAGGACGACGCCTTTCACCTGCCCACGCGCGTTCAGGAAGTTTACGACAGCGCGGGCGCGTCCGATACGGTTGCTGCGGCGTTCGCTATGGCATTGGCGGGCGGCTTGAAGCCCGTCGACGGCGCGTATATCGCCAACTTGGCGGCGGGCATCGTCCTGCGCAAATCGGGCACCTACGCCATAACTCGCGACGACGTCCTCAACGAACTTGCCGGTTGAACAAAAAATTCTCCTTCAAGACAATTCCTGAAAGAGAATCCGATTAAAAATCATTCATTGCAAGTCCAGCTCGTCGGCGCGTTCACTCATGCCCTTGATACAAAGTTCCATAAGCGTGCCCAAGTCAAGCCCCAAATCCTCCGCGCCGCGCTGAATCACTTCACGATTGCACTTGGCGGCGAAGCGTTTGTCCTTGAACTTTTTCTTGAGGCTCTTGACGTTCATGCCCGCCATTTTTTCGGGGCGCATAAGGGCGTAGGCGTGGACAATGCCCGTAAGCTCGTCGACGGCGAACAGCGATTTTTGACAATCGGTCGAAGGTTTAATCGTCGCGCCCGTCAAGCCGTAGCCGTGAGAAATTATCGTGACGATGTCGTCTTCGCTGATGCCTTCGGGCTCTAAAAGTTCGCGGACGTGTTGGCAATGCTCGTTCGGAAATTTTTCAAAGTCGACGTCGTGCAGGTAGCCGATAGCCGCCCAATGTTCCTTATCGCCGCCAAAATGCTCGGCAAGTGCGCCCATGGCTCCGCTGACCGCCGCTGCGTGTACGAAAAGATGCGGCTCGGTCGTGTGCTTGCGAAGGATTTCCTTGGCGCGTTCCAATGTCAAAGTGCTCAAGTCAAAGTCTCCTTTTCAAAATAATTTTTTCCGCCTCGTCGAGTGTCAAGGCTTGTTCGTCGATGTTCAGCTTGCGCAACAGTTGAGTTATCGGCGGCGGCTCCAAACCTGCGCGGGCTAAAATTTCTTCGCGGGCAAAGAGTTCGCGCGGCGTGCCCTTGAATAAAATTTCGCCCTGCGCCAAGACGATGACGTTGTCGGCGAAGCGGGCAATGTCCTCCATGTTGTGCGATACCAAAATTATCGTGACGCCCGACCGCTTGACGGTGCCGAACAGCTCGCGCAGGAGGTTTTCCTTCGCAAGCGGGTCAAGCCCTGCCGTCGGCTCGTCCAAGATTAAATATTTCGGTTTCAGCGCAAGAATCCCCGCGATTGCCACGCGCCGCCGCTGTCCGCCCGAAAGCTCGAACGGCGAAAGATTTTTCAAGCCCGCCTCCAAGCCGACTTGCCGCATTGCCTCTTCCACCCGCGCAGATACTTCAGCCTCGCTCAAGCCGAAATTCCTCGGTCCGAAGGCGATATCGCGCTCGACCGTCTCCTCGAAAAGCTGATGTTCGGGATATTGGAAGACGATGCCGACAAGGCGGCGAATTTTTTTGTCGGCAACGGTCAAGCCGTCAATCTCGACCGCGCCGCTCGTCAGCTTAATCAAGCCCGCCACGATTTGAATCAGCGTCGACTTGCCGGAGCCGGTGTGTCCCGCGATAGCAAGAACTTCGCCCTGCGCGGTGTCGAAGGAAATATTTTTCAGCGCGGTCTTTTCAAAGGGCGTGCCCGTCATGTAGGTGTAGCTCACGTCTTTAACGCTAATCATCGCAACGCCTCCCGTAAAGCCGCTTGACAATAGCACAGCACGAAAATTTTTGCAACAAAAGCCGCTCGCGCTTGACGCTAAAATATTCCCAGCGTCTTGAAAAGCAAAATCCAACAGAACATGGTTAAGCACGACAGAGCCGACGTGAATACGACGCAGTTGCCCGCCAAGTCCGCGTCGCCGCCCATCTGTTGCGCCATTGCGAAACTTACGACCGCGCACGGCGAGGCGAAGATTGCAACCAACGTCACGAACTCCACGCCGCGAAAGCCGAATACGTAAGCCGCCGTCGTCAACATCACGGCGGGCACGAGGATTAATCGCCCGAAAATCGCGCCGACCAGTTGCTTGCGGTGTTCATGCGTCGAGCCGAGCTTGAAGGACGCGCCCAAGATTATCAGCGCAACGGGCGTGGTAGCCGCCGAGATTTGCCCTATCGGCTTGAGTATCGGCGCGGGCACTTCCACTCCCAAAAACAAAAGCGTTGCGCCAGCCAGCCCGCCGATTATCATCGGATTTTTGAAAATGTCTTTGACTATCGGCAAGAGCGCGAATTTTCCGTTGCGAAAAGTTTCCAGCGCGAACACCGCCAGGATATTGTAAATCGGCACGATAATCGCAATCATCATCGTCGAGACCGCGATATTTGCTTCGCCGAAAATGTTCGCCACAATCGGCACGCCCATTATCACGAAGTTGCTGCGGAAAATCGCTTGCACGAGTACGCCGCGCCTCCTGTTGTCTGATTCGATTCGCGGCACGAAAATCATCAGCAACGCAAAAATTATCAGCACGCCGCCCGCTCCGAACAACATCAGCTTTGGACGGAAGCTCGTCGCCAATTCCGTCGTGTAAATCGAATGGAACAGCATACAGCAGAAAAACACGCGAAAGACCATTCGGTTCATGTGATTGAGTTCCTCGTCGGTCAGCCAGCGTCGAAACTTCACGAACGCGCCGATTGCCATTAAGCAAAACATTGGGACGACTGCGCTCACTGCCACGATAAAATTTTCAAACATTGCGTCATCCACTCCTCGGCGGGTATTGTAGCACGCCGCCCGCAAACTAAAAAACCTCCTGCGCAAGTCACAGGAGATTTTTTTATTGGCGTCGACTTACCTTGAAAAGATGCCGTCGTCGAGCGCGGAAACAATTTTAACGTCCGTGCCCCAAAGATAATCCAGAGCCTCAAGCGTCGTCATTTCGCGCGTCGTGATGAAGTGCGTGCCCTTCCTTAGCGCGGCGGGCGAAAAGTTTCTGTCGAGTTTGAACGTAAGAATATTTTTGCTTTCGCCGACCGCCGCCGTCAAAGATTTTGAGTCCTCTTCCGTTGATTCGGTGTCGAGCCAAATGACAAGGACAGCATCTGCCAGGGGTGCTTTTTGAAAGTCTTCGATAACTTTAGACCACAAGGGATTTTGCGCTTGAAAGTCGGCGATAAAGTGATAAACGTCCCCGCTTGCGCGGTTAAGTTGGCGGGTGATGTCGTCTTCGGGAAAATCTTCAAGCGCGGGCGAATAATGAGCCGCCAAAAATTTTTCAACGTCCGTCATGAGCGGCAGGTTGTCGGCGATTTTTTTCAAGTCCCAATTCCACCACTTGACGGCGAGAAATTTTTTAATCGTCTCTTCGTCGAAGCGATACTTAACGACCCGTGCAGGGTTGCCGACCGCAACAGCGTAGGGCGGGATGTCTTTCGTCACGACCGCATTTGCGCCGATGACGGCACCGTTGCCGATTTTTACGCCGCCCATAATCGTCACGCTGTGCCCAATCCACACGTCGTGCCCAAGGATTATCTGATGAGGATTTTTCACAATATGTTTAGGTGCGGGTATTGTTTTTGTTCTGTCTATTACACCTAACGGAAAAGTTGTGACTATTTGAATATTGTGATTTCTGCCAACATTAAAAACAAGATTTCGAGCCAATGAACAAAATTTTCCAATCATGATGTGAGTGCGCGGAAGAGGAAGCCAGTAGGCAAAGTCTATAGCGTAACTGTAAGCTCCGATCGTCATGACAATTGAGGTGCCTTCTTTAAAGGTTCGCCGGATTTTCTGTTGATTCGGTGAAGATATTATTTTAGGCATAAATATTTCCCTCCTTATTTTTTGACTTTGACGCAGGCCGCAAACTTTTCGTGATTCTCTTTGACGACTTCGTTGGTTGAACTCTGCGCGGCGGCAAGCTCCATGTACTTCCAGGCGTCGTCGTATTTTTTCTGCCTGAAGCAGGCAACCGCCATGTCGTTGTAAGCGTCGGGGTTAATCGTCTCAATCTTCAGCGCGGTCTCAAAATCTTTTATCGCGCCCTTGTAGTCGTTCTTGGCGAGCTTGAGCCGTCCGCGGTTGTGCCACGCGTCGACAAACTTATCGTCGACGGCAAGCAGGGCGTCATAGGTTTTAATCGCGGCGTCGGGCTTGTTGAGGTTTTCTTGGGCAATGGCGAGGTCGAAGAGCGCCTCCGTGAGTTCTGGCTCGGCCTCCAAAGCAGTTTCAAAGTCGGAAACGGCACTGTAGAAATTTTCGCGTTCCATATTGACCAGCCCGCGATAGACGTAAGCCGCCGCCTTGTCGTCCTCAAGCAGGATTTTCAAGTCGGCCGCTTCCATCGAGGCTTCGGAGGCGTCGGGCATTTGCGCCTGCATCCACAAGTTCAAAATGTCTTCGCCGTAATGGTTACCGGGGACAGCCCACACGCCGTTTAAGTCAGTCCACTTGGTCAGCTTGCCGAAAATTTGCGGACGGAATTTTTTTATCAGTTCGTAGCGCGGGTCGACGATTTCGACGCGGGGCGGACGCTTCGACGTGTAGGACAGCAGGTGTTGAATGTGTGCGCGAACGCCCAGCTGCGGCGTGGCAAAGAATTCGCCCTTGACGCCGCCGCCCGTCGTGCCGAGCCCGCAATAATTGTTTTGTTCGGGAATGACATCGCCGCCGTAGCCCCAGACACCCGTCTCCTTAATCGCCTGGCAAAGTGCAATGTCGGGACGAATGCCCTCGCGGCCGCCTTCAAAGTAGTACAGGTGAACGAGTTGCTTGACGGTGCAATTGAGTTTGGGTTCGGGGTTGCGCTTGTTTATGTAGTTGACCATCTGCTCTTGCGTGGCGACGGGCTCGCCCATTATCGGCACGTCGGAATATTTTTCGCGCAAGACGATCATCGGGTTGCCGTGGCGCGGCGATTCGACCAGTTCAATTTTTTTGAGCTGTCGTTTGTTGAATTTGACTTTCGGCTTTTTCTCTGCTGCGTCCGCGCAGGCCGTCAAGGTCAGAATCAGTGTGACGATTAGCGCAAGGCTTAAAAATTTTTTCATGCGTTCGGTCTCCTTACACGTTGAAATAATCAATCTTCATGGCGCGCTTGACGCGATTGAGGACTTGCGACGCCTTGGCGCGCGCCTTCTTGGTGCCTTCCTTGAGAATGTCCATGACTTCATCGGGACGCGCCTCGTATTCGGCATGACGACGGCGAATCGGCTCCAAAGTCTCTTCAAGCACGCCGCGCAGATATTTTTTGACGGCAACATCGCCGAGCCCGCCGCGTTGATAATGTTCCTTGAATTCGGCCACTTTGTCGGTGTCGGTCGCGAAGGCGTCAAGATACGTGAAGACGACGTTGCCTTCGACGTGCCCGGGGTCGGTGATTTTGATGTGCGTCGGGTCAGTGAACATGTCCTTAATCTTGGCGGCAACGGTCGCGCTGTCGTCGCTAAGGTAAATCGCATTGCCGAGCGTCTTGCTCATCTTCGCCTTGCCGTCGATGCCGGGGAGCCGTCTGCAAACTTGACTTTGCGGGAGGAAAATTTCGGGCTCAACCAAAATTCCTTCGCCGTAGAGTTCGTGCATCTTGCGGACGATTTCGCGCGTCTGTTCAAGCATGGGAGCCTGGTCTTCGCCGACGGGAACAAGATTTGCGTCAAAGGCGGTAATGTCGGCGGCTTGGCTGACGGGATAGCACAGGAAGCCCGCGGGAATGCTTGCCTCGAAATTTTTCTGCGCGATTTCCGCCTTGACGGTCGGGTTGCGTTCAAGCCGCGACACCGTGACGATGTTCATGTAGTAGGCGGTAAGCTCGAACAGCTGCGGGATTTGCGATTGAATGAAAATCGTCGACTTGGCGGGGTCAAGACCGACTGCAAGGTAGTCAAGCGCGACGTTCAAAATATTTTCGTGCACCTTGGCGGGAGTGCCCGCGTGGTCGGTGAGAGCCTGCGCGTCCGCTATCATGATGTAAATTTCGTCGAATTCGCCCGAATTCTGCAAGCGCACGCGTTCGCGAAGGCTGCCGACGTAGTGACCGAGGTGAAGCTTGCCCGTGGGACGGTCGCCCGTCAAAATTATTTTCATGGCTTAAAAACTCCTCTGCTAAAAATTTCGTCGATTATAACACATGCCAGAAATTTTTCATACGGCGCGAAAAAATATATCCTAATAATACTTCAACAATTCCCCGCGTAGACGAAATTCAAATGCCGCTTTGCCACGTCGACGAGCTCATAAATTTTCTTGACGGGCGTCGGCGGCAAGTTCGTGACCTTGTAGCGCGGGAAGAATCGGCTGATGTGCAACGGCAAATCCTTCGACAGCGACGCGAGCCACGCCGCCTCCGAGTCCATATCGGCGGGCGAGTCGTTCATTGTCGGCACAATCAGGCTTGTGACTTCGACGTGACAGCTCTGCGCGGCAACTTCAATCGTCCGTCGAACGGTTTCAAAATCGCCGCCCAACAACGAGTAAATTTCTTGGCTGAAGCCCTTCAAGTCGATATTCATTGCGTCGATAAGCGGGAGGATTTTCTTCAAGGCGGCGAGCGCGACAGTCCCGTTGGTGACGAGGACGCTCTTCAAGCCGCGTTCTTTGAGCAGGGCAGACGTATCGCGAACGAATTCGTAGCTGATGAACGGCTCATTGTAGGTGAAGGCGACGCCGATATTCCCTTGCGCCACTAGTTCGGCGGCAAGCGCGGCGAGTTGTTCGGGAGTAATTTTACGCGTCGGGAAAGTCGAATCCGCCATAGAAATTTCGTAGTTCTGACAAAACGGGCAATTCAAATTGCAACCGTAGCTGCCGACCGACAAAATCCGACTGCCTGGGAAAAATCGGTAGAGCGGCTTCTTTTCAATCGGGTCAAGGGCAATGGACGTTATCGCGCCGTAATTGAGCGCGGTAATTTTTTTGCCGTCGTTGATTCGCGCCCGACACTTGCCGACCTCGCCGACTTCAAGCCTGCAGTGGTGTGGGCATATTTCACAAACAATCATGATAAAACCTCCAAAAAATATGGAACAGAGGCCGTCACGGATGACGGCCGCCCGCGCTATTGAGCGTGACGCGAAATAAGCGGGCACACTCGGCTTCGGGTAGCGCGGACGTTTCGGCGGTGGTCGGCAGCTACGCCCTTTCTTTTTGCTACTTTTTCTTTGGGCGCGCAAAGAAAAAGTAGATCCTAAACACAAAGGTTAATCGAAAAGCCGAATTGAAGAGCCGCGCCGCCTCCGCCGAAAAACTTTCTTTGATTCATTTCTTGAGTGCGGGCAAGAAAGGAAAAAGCCCGTCGACCTGACGAGCTTTTGGATTTTCTGTAATGGTGCCTCAGAGCGGAATCGAACCACTGACACGGGGATTTTCAGTCCCCTGCTCTACCAACTGAGCTACCGAGGCCTACTTTTAAAAAGTAGCAAACAGCAAGCGCGCTCCGACGTTACGACATTGGAAACGTTATCGCCGCGCTTATACGCAACGCTGCGAATTGCTAGCCTCGTGTCTTTACGCCGCAAGGCTTGCGCATTGCTAACTTCACTGCTTAAGTAAAAAAAATGGCGACCCGGATCGGACTTGAACCGACGATCTCCGCCGTGACAGGGCGGCATTCTAACCAACTAAACTACCGGGCCGCTTGTGGTGACGCCAGCGGGATTCGAACCCACGAACCCGCCGTGAAAGGGCGGTGTCTTAACCTCTTGACGATGGCGCCTTATTGGTGATCCGCCCGGAACTCGAATCCGGGACACCCTGATTAAAAGTCAGGTGCTCTACCGACTGAGCTAGCGAACCGCGTTTAAAGAACCTTGAATCAACAAGGCGCAATATAGCATACCTTTCACGATTTGGCAAGTACTTTTTAAAATTTTTTTTTGCAAGCGTGACGCTTGCCCCAGATAGCGCGCCTCAACGTGACACCGATTAAGAGCAGTCACCCGCGTCCATACGCAACGCTGCGCATTGCTAGCCTCGCTTACTTGCAACAGACCTTAAAAACTGCCGCCGCCGCCGCCGTGACCGCCGCCGCCATGCCCGCCGCCGCGCTTGCCGCCACTGCTTCGCGCACGCCGCTTGACCGTCATGAACAGAAACGTATCGCGGTTTTCAGTCAGCTTGACGGTGTTTTTCTTCAGGTAGTCAAGCGCCGCCATTGCGTGATGAATGTTGCTCATGGAGCCGATAAGCACCGAACGAATAAACACGCTCAAAACAACGGCCGTCACGAAAGCCACGGCCGCAGCAATCGGATCAAACTCGCCGGGCTTTCGCTGCCCGTAAGCGACGCCGTTCTTTTCGTAGTAAGTCAAAAGCTCGTCGACGCCGTCGACAAAATTGCTCGCCGCGCCGTAGTAGTTGCCCGCACTCAAATCCGATTTGAACGCGTCCTTCAGAAACGAAATGCCCTCGTAGTCCGTGATTATCTCGCGCAGGCGTCTGTCGGTCGACATTTCGTATTTGCGCTTGTCCATTGCCACCAAAAGGACAATGCCGCCGTTCGCGCCGTTGGCAAAGTTTTTGTCAAGCAAATCGTTCGACGCCGTGACCATATCGCGCCCGCCGACGGTCTTGACGAACGCGACGCCGATTTTGATTTTGTGCGCCTGTTCGACGTTGCGAATGCGCTGGTTAAGCAATTCGACTTCTTCAGCCTTCAAGACGCCCGCCTTGTCCGTGACCGATTTAATCTGCGCGGCATCGGCTGTCGAAAAGCTCAAGGCGACAATCAGTGCGAGGACTCCGAAAAATTTTTTCAACATGACGCGCCCTCCTCAAGTAAACATTAAAAGCAAGAAGTAAATAATCGGCGTAAGCACCAAAGCACACAGCGCGGGGTAAAGCAAGGCCTTGGTCGTGTCGTAGGGCAGGCTGCCGACGACTTTGCCTGTCTGCCCGTTCATCATGAAGGTGTAGGGCTTGTCGTTGTAGCGCGTCGTCAAAATCCAGACGGGCACCATTGCGTAGTTGACTTTGCCGACATCCTTCACGACGGCGGCATTTTCCAGCTGAACGGCGTCGAAATCCTCGACGGAGCTTTCCAGCACCTCAATGGCACTGTTCTCGACGCGTTTATCTGCGCGGGGCGCGCAAGCCTCGGCATCCACGTCGTACTTGTCGGCAAGGTAGCCCGTCAAGTAGGCCGCGCTGAACGGAACCAATTCGCCGTAGTTGAAGGGCTCGATGCTTTCCATGTAGGCGTCGTCCATTTTTTTTGAGCCGTCGACAGGAATGCGCTCGAAACCCATTGTCCCTGCGCGGCGGCAGCTGTAGACGCTTATCTCGGTGATAATTTCTTTGGGCGTGGTTATGACGTGGTGCTTTTCGGCGCGGAAGTCGGCTTGCGCGGTTATTTTGGAGTCGAAGAGCCAAAAGGGCACGTACATGGGCTGAATCGCCTCGACGCGGTTGTTGGCGGTGAAGTTGCTCGGCAAAAGCATGTGCCCCTTGTAGAATTCCTTCAGAGCGTTGACGGCGTCCTGCTTGGTCTTTTTGAAGGGGATGACGTAATCGGGCTTGAGCATTCCGTCGAAACGCTTTGGAATCATGGTCGGGTTGCCGCAATAGACGCATTCGGTCGCCATGGTGTTTTCGTCGCAAACCAGTTCCGCGCCGCAGCTCGAACAGGTGAACGCGTGCAAAGCCTTCGCCTCGTCGCCCGACCATTCGGAGCCCGCGTTTTCGGTTTCCCACTTGGCCTCTTGAGCCTCCGCCGCACGCGCCGCCATTTCCTCTTTGGCTCGGAAAAGTTCTTCAATCGCGCTGACTTCAAACTCTGTGCCGCAGTATTCGCAAGTGACGGTCGTCTTGCCGGGCATGAAGCTCAACGGCGCGCCGCAATTCGGGCATTTATAACTGACCGATGAATCAGCCATGTTGACACCTCCAAAAAAATTTCTGCCGCCGATTATAGCACATAGGCAAAAAAAATTCCCTGCCACTTTTGGCAAGGAAACTTTATCGGCGTCCGCTCACAGTTGCGAATGTTGATTCAGGAAAACAAACACTCTGTCGAAGTAGACGGCGGGGTTTTTACGTTTGGCGTCGGCGTGACCTGCGCCCTCCACCACGAATTTTTCTTTCGGAGCCGCGCAGGCGTCATAAAGCCGTGTCATCATCTCGAATGGAACCAGACCGTCGGCGTCGCCGTGAATGAACAGCACCGGCACCTTGATTTTGTCGACGACCGCAAGCGGCGCGGCGTCCGATATTTTTATGCTCGTGTGGAACTTGCAAACCCAATCGGCGCAGGGCATCACGGGATATTCGGGCAAGCCGAAAATTTTATTCAGCTGCGCGGCGAACATCTCGTAAGCGGAGGTGTAGCCGCAATCCTCGACGACCGCCACAAGATTTTTCGGCTCAAGCGCGGCAGTCATCAAAGCGGTTGCCGCACCCATAGACACGCCGTGCAAAATGAATTTCGCGTCGGCGGGAAGCTTGGCAGCCCAATCGTAAACGTCTCGGCTTTCAAGCGCGCCCATCGTTATGAATTGCCCTTCGCTCTGCCCTGCAGCCCGCAAGTCGGGAATTAAAACGTTCCAGCCGCGCTTAAGGTATTCGTCGGCGTAGTCGTAGGCAAAAGTGCCGTCGCGCCCGTAGCCGTGAATCAAAATCGCCCAACGCTCGGAACTCTCGGCGGGCGAAAATCTTTTGGCATGAAGCTTAAGCCCGTCGAAGCTCTCAAGCGTCCAATCTTCGGCGGGGAAGTCGGGCGCGGGTGGAGCCTTCAAATTCGGGTCGGCGATGTCCGCGCAGGCCTTGGGCGGCGACAAATCCTCGCCGCGTTTCAGCGCGAAGTCGACAAAGTAATCTCCGACGGCATAAGCCACGCAAATTAGCCAAACGATTATTACCAAAAATTTTTTCATTGCAAGCCTCCTCAACGCAAAAGGCGGAAGCTTTTAACCTCCGCCTTTGAATTTTAGTTATGGTCGGGTTGACAGGATTTGAACCTGCGACCCCCGCGTCCCGAACACGGTGCTC
>CAMJMR010000042.1 GCA_946407095.1 uncultured Selenomonadales bacterium
TCAAAGATTTGCTTATGTTTTTTTCTGTACTCGACTTTACCAACAACCCCTAGAATCGCTGCTCGCCGCGCTTACACTGTTCCCCCGCTTTTAAAGCGGGTTTTTGCTCGGTCAAAGAAAGTAGTTAAATAACGCCGAATCAGAGCCGACAAACTCTAATCAGGGCTCGCGTTTGTTCCAATAGGCTGCCTCTTCCGCGCAGAACTCCAAGCAAGTCGTCATGGCGTCAAGGTCGCCCGCGAATGCCCGCTTGTACACGGTGAAGAATTTCAGACGGTCGGACTTCAAAATTTCGTCGTCGGCGGGCGCGTCGTCCTCGAAGGGTTTGCCTTCAGCCTCGGCGATTTTTTTCCGCCAATAGGCCGCCTGTTCCGCGTAATCCTCTTGCAAGGTGTACACGGGCGAAGGGGCATTGCGCTCGGCGGCGCGCAACCACATCGCCTCGGCAACAAGCGGATTGTCTTGCAACGTCGACAGATAATCGGACGCCTCCGGGTCTCCGAACTCTTCGGCCGCCGCGAAGAATTTTTTCGCCGTCTCCAAGTCTTCCAGGCTTGCTTCGCCTCTGTTCCAAAAGAAGTGCGCCATTTCGACCAACGCGTTGACGTTCGCCGCCCGAAGTGCCTCGTCATTCAAAATGAATTCGCCGAGCACCCGCAACGCCTTTTTTATCTCCGCGTCCGTGCCGTTCACGGTGATTTCGTTGTCGTCGCTCATCATCAAAGTAAATCGATTCTCCATAAGTTTTCCTCCTTATCAAGCCCGCGCAGGTTTGCATTCGGGCGGCAGTTCAGCCCAATACTCGTCGGCCTTCGCCAAGTCCTTTTCGACGCCTTCGCCCAGCTCGTAAATCCATGCCAGCTTCGTCCGCGCCTCGAAGTAATAATCGTGCCATTTGTACTCGGCGGCCTCGTTGTAGAAGGCAAGGGCTTTCTGAACGTCGCGGGGAACGCCGTCGCCGTAAAAATACGCGTCGCCCATTTCGACTTGCATTTGACCGTAGTCATACTGTTCCGCCGCCGATTCGTACCAATGATGAGCCTCCGCCGAATTGCCTTGCCGTTCGCAGAGCAGACCCATGTACTTGCGGGCAACGCCGTTGATTCGATTGTAAAACGGAAGTCTTTCGGTGTGAGTCGCGGCATAGTGGAAATATTCCTCCGCCTTGTCGAATTCCCCGCGAGCGTAGTGCATTTTGCCGCAATGAATCATGGCTTTGATGTACCGCTTGCGAGCCGCCAGCGTGTAGTACTTCAGAGCCTTGTCGTAGCTTTGAACGCCCGCGTCGCCCGTGTAGTAGAGATTGCCCGCTTGAACGAGAGCCTCCGCCAAAAAAATTGGATTGTAGTCGCGCGATTTGCTTGTGCCGGCCTTTATGTACAGCTCCAGGGCTTCGGAAAATTTTTCCTCCGTCGCCAAAATATCAGCCTTGTACTTCATGGCAAGCGGGTCGTTGCGTCCAATCAGCTTGTCGAGCCACATGATTTTATTGTCCGCGTCCGCCGTAGCCAGTTCGTGAAGGGTAGCGCGATAATTTTCGTCGTCGAGGGTCAAGAGCCACTTGTACGCCTCCGACAAATTTTTTTCGACGCCCTTGCCCAACACGTAGCACTTGGCAACTTCGCAGGCGGATTTTTTTTCGCCGAGTTCAGCCGCCTTGAGATACCAGCTGAAACTTTCGGGCAGATTCTCTTCGACGAGTCCGGCGTACATGTAGGCGGTGATTCTCATGGCGGGCACGTAGTCTGCCTGCGCGGCCTTGAGATACCATTTCAGCGCAAGCACGCCGCGTTCAGGCCAGCCTCTTTCCTCGCAGCCGATATTGTCGTAAATCCTGTGGCCGATTTCGTACATGCATTCGGGGTCGCCGAGTTCGGCACCCTTCATGAAGAATTCAAAGGCTTTCGCCTTGGCGGGCTCGTGTTCCTCGCGTTCCATGTTGGCGAAGAATTCATCAATGCTTACGCTTTCGCCGACGTTGGGCTCTTCCGTCCAGCGTCCCGACTGCTTGTCGTAGTAGTGCGCCAAAGTTTTAATGGCATTGAGTTCGCCCTTCGCGGCCTTTTTGTGCAAATTTCTTTCGTTGACGGTCATCATAGTCAATCAAGCCTCCTTAGCTTTGAGTTGCAGAATTTTATTCCGGATTCTGCGGCGTTCGACGGCATCGGCGTATCTTGACGTAAAATCTGCCGCGTCTCTTATGTGGTAGCTGAAGTAGATGTTGTTGCGGTGCTTGTCGATATTTTCCAATACGAAGTTCAAAATTTCTTCGTCGCCCGCGCAGGTTTCGACGAGCACGTCCATAGCCTCCACGTCGTCGAGCTCCACTGCCTTTTTGTAGAAGGTGACGGCTTCGGGCAAGTTGCCTTCGTCGTGAAGGATTCGGGCGAGCTTGCTTGCGGCGGGACGATAATTTTTTTCTGCCGCCTGCGCCAAAAGTTTCTTGGCGTCGTCGAGCCTGCCCTCCTCCGTGCGAATCGTCGCGAGCCTGATCATTGCATTGGGGTCGCCCGCCTTTGCCCACTGTTCAATCAAATCTTTCATCATGCTGACCTCCGTTGAAATTTTTCTGCAGCCGTCGGGGACGCCGCATTGACATCCCCCGCCGCCGTTCACGTTCGGGGATTATCTTCCCCGTCGTCAAAGTCTATGTGTAGACCTTGGTTGCAATTTTTGAGCTTAAAGCCGCTCCGCTTTGAATTGCTTAACGAGTTTCCGCTATAAGCATGCCCCCCTTTCGTCGAGGCGAGTATACACGACGCAAACGCTTAATGGCAAAAATTTTGGCGGCACCGCGTCGAAAAGTCATCACGTGACAAATTTGGTAAGGGTTCGCCTTGCCGAGCCCGATTAAACTTGACTTTTGGTGTATAATAAATTGTTTTTAAAATTCAACGGTTGGGAGGAATCGCATGAATCATTTCTTAAGGATCTGACCTAAAGGAAGTAACGGCTCTTTGACAAGCGAACAGGAGGACATTATGGCTGACAATTTCGTTAAACATATCCTTATGCTTGAATCGCTGATAAAAAGCGACCGCGAGGCTCCGAAGACGGCAAGGCAGATTCAAAGCGAAGTGGAACGCCGTTGGAAAGAAATTTTCCCGACCGCGCCCGCCGACGATAAACCGCTCAGCTTGCAGACGATACACCGGCACGTTAAGGCGATTAAGGCAAGCGGCTTGTACAACATAAAAAGCCACGACGACAACAAGCTTGGCTACTACAACACGAGCCACATCCTTTCGACGGCGGAGGCTGCCGTTGTCAGCGCGGCGATTTATCAGTCGGCAAGCTTGGCTGTCGACGAGAAGAAACGTATCTTGAACAGATTAAAATCTGCGACGGACACCGACGGCACTTCAATCATCTACGGCTTCGAGCTACAAATCAAAATCGACGACAAGCCGAACATAAGGACGCATTCAATCCTCCATAAAGTTAAAACCATTTGCCAAGCGATTGTCGAAGGCAAACAGATAACCTTTAGTCTCAGAAAAAACAGCGCAGCCGACGATTGGCACGAAGTCACCGCGTCGCCCTGCTTCATTACCGGCAAAGACAACGAACTTTACTTGACGGCGGCGGTCGGCGAGGCGCACGAAGATTTTAAAGTCGCGTTGATGCGCAACATTGACATTCAAGCCGAAGAATTTCAATCGGCAAAAAATTTTTCTCTTAAGCAACACCTGGACGGGACGCGCGAAGATGCGCCGCTGATTGACTTGAAAATCAGTTTCCTCGAAAGTTTTATCGAAAACGTCGTTGAAAGATTCGGGCTTAATCGAATCAGGCAACTTGCGTCGAACGGGCGCGTTGAGGACGGCGAAAATCAATATCGCGTGACGATTCGCCTGCGAGAGGACGAGCGGCTTTACGATTGGCTTTGCCAACACTGCAACAAGGTAAAAGTCGCCGCGCCCAATGCCGTTAAAGCCAACTTGAAAGACCGGCTCTTGAAGGCAATCTCTGTTCTGTAATATCGTAACGAGCATAAAAAAGACCGCTTCATTAAGTTGAGGCGGTTTTTTTCGTGTGGAAAGGATTATTTCTTCTTCTTGCCGTCGCCGCTGATTTTTTTGACGACGGCTTTCTTAGCGGACTTCGCGGCATTCTTCACGGCTTTGACGGCGCGCTGATGATTGGCCTTGGCAAGGTCAGGAATGGTATCTTTCATGCTTGCCTGCTTCGAGCGGTTGCAATGCTTGCACAGGCACTGAAGATTATACAATCTGTCTGAGCCGCCGTGTTTTCGCGGAATGATGTGGTCGATGTCGACGTCCGCCTTGCGAATTTTTTTGCCGCACTTGGCGCAGGTGTACCAGCCGTGATTCGATTCGTTGTTCTTAAACCAAAGCTCTCTGTAGTTCATGCTGTCGCCTCCTGTATCGCTGTCGTAAGCCGAACCGACTTTCCTTATAAGCAAAAACGCCGCCTTTCGACGACGTTTGTTTTTTCTAAGTGGTGGGCAGGGATGGATTCGAACCATCGTACTCAGTGAGAACGGATTTACAGTCCGTCGCCTTTAACCACTCGGCCACCTACCCGACTTGTGGCGACCCTGGAGGGACTTGAACCCCCGACCCTTTGATTCGTAGTCAAATACTCTAATCCAGCTGAGCTACAGAGTCGTTTATGATAAGTTGGTGGACCCACTAGGACTTGAACCTAGGACCGACCGGTTATGAGCCGGTTGCTCTAACCAACTGAGCTACGGGTCCAACCGGTAACCAACTCGTTGTCAAAAAAATTGGAGCGGAAAACGAGGCTCGAACTCGCGACCCCAACCTTGGCAAGGTTGTGCTCTACCACTGAGCTACTTCCGCTTGGAGCGGACAACGAGGCTCGAACTCGCTACCTCAACCTTGGCAAGGTTGCGCTCTACCAGATGAGCTATGTCCGCTTGTCGTATCAGCCACTTGACTAACACAGCGCGCATTATAAAGGCTTTATCAGATTTTGTCAAGGAAAATTTTTGCGGTGCTGAGTTGTTAAATCTACTTTCTTTCAGTGTCGAAAGCAAGTAGCAAAGAAAGCGCGAATGCTTGCCAGCGCGCATTCGCCTACGCGCGGAGCGGATACCGACCACTGCCGCAACGTCCGCGCAACCCGAAACCGTCTGTGCCGGCAAAAAAACTTCCATGTTTTTATTGCCGGCGGCCGCCATCCTTGGCGGCCTTCTCACTTGCAACGTGTTCGTCAAGAAAAATTTTTGCCGCTTTAGAAGCGGCGGAACAGATAACGCGCTCCAACGCCTGACGACTTCAACTACTCGCCGCGCCGAAATGATTCAGCATTGCGCCGACCGAATCGAACACCGCCGAAGCCTCCCGCTGGACGTATTCTTTCGCCGTCGACACCGTGCACCCGCCGAATCGTCGCAACATCGGTAAATCGTTCGCCTCGTCGCCGATAACCAAAATTTTTCCGCGCCAATCCGTCAGCCGCAAAAGAGTCTCCACGCCTTGAGCCTTGTTTATGCCCGCCGTCACTATGTCCAGGCTGTAAGTGTTCCGTTGCGCGAAAATCTGCGCGGCGAACTCGCGATTCAACGTCTCCGCCGCAACCTGTGCCTCCTCCGCCGTATCGAAGCCCAACGCCAACTGATTGATTTTTTTCGGCAACGTCGCAACCTGCGCGGCGTCCGTGAACGTCAAAAAATTTTTCCAATTAATTCTCTCGCGCCACACCCAAGATTTTTCAGTGAGACCTACGCAAAAAATTTCGTCAGCCGCCTCGAACAGGAAATGAAAACTTTTTGCCGCACAAGCGTTGTTCATCAGCGCAAGCAAAAGTTCCGTCGACAGCTCCGTTTCAAAGATGACTTGTCCCGCGCCGTCGAAGATTATCGCGCCGTTGTCGCATATCGCGAAGTCAAGCGTTATGTCGAAGTCTTTGAGCCGCGAAGTCAGCATCGGGTAGCAACGCCCCGTCACTATGCCGAACTTGTTGCCCGCCGCCCGCCAAGATTTTATCGCCGCCAAATCTTCCGCCGATATCGTTTCGCCACGGAAAAGCGTCCCGTCGAAATCACTCGCCGCCACTTTAAAGCTCACAGATAATCCCCTCCGTCGCTCGCAAATAATTTTTCTCGTCGCGGTAGTTCCCGAAAAGTTTCTTGCCGACCTTGAAGCCCGCAGGCAATTTTACGTCGTGCGTCGTGAAGTTGACCGCCGTGCAAAGTTTTTTGTCGCCAAGCCGCCGCGTGAAAATGTAAAGCTCCTCGCTGTCGTGATAAAGTTCCTCGTAGTCGCCGCTAAGCAAAACGTCGCTCGCATTGCGGAAAGCACTAAGCCGCCGATAAAAATTCAGCACGGAATTGGCGTCATGCTCCTCGACAGCCGCGTTGCAAGTTTTGAAGTCGTCATGGACGGGCAACCACGGTTTTCCGCTCGTGAAGCCCGCATTGCTCGACGAATCCCATTGCATGGGCGTGCGGGCGTTGTCGCGGCTGAAGCGGTGAACGAAGCGCAACGCCTGCTTGTCGCTCAAGCCGTCCGCCCGCGCCATATCGTATTGTCCGCGCGAAGAAACGTCGTCGTAGGCGTCAATCGAATCAAAGGCAACGTTCGACAAGCCCAGTTCTTCGCCCTGGTAAATGAACGGCGTGCCGCGCAGAGTCAAAAGAATCATCGCCATAGCCTTCGCCGCCAAAATTCTGTCGGTGCCCGCAGGGAAGAAATTGTTCACCGAACGCGGCTTGTCGTGATTCTCGAAGTAAATCGGATACCAAGTATCGCGCGTCGCCCGTTGGCTGTCGGTCAAGGCTTGCTTGAAGTCGCTAAGCTTGTAAAGTTCTGCGCGGTGCCAAACTTCGCCGTGCGGGAACATGACATTGACGTGACTGAACTCGAAAAGCATATCGAAGACACCATGCTCGCCGACCCAATAGGGCAAGTCTTCGGGCTTGACGCTGTTTGCCTCGCCGACCGTGAAGATGTCGTGCCCGTCGCAAACTTCGCGTTTGAACTCGTGCAGAAAGTCAAGAATGCCCGGCAAGGCCGCCGTCATGTTGTGGACGCTGCAAGTGCCGTCGGAATCGGGCTTGCCGTCGACGAAGAGCGCGGGCTTTTTGATATAAACAATCGCGTCAATGCGGAAGCCTCCGACTCCTCGGTCAAGCCAAAAATTTGCGGCGTCGTAAAGAGCGCGGCGAACGGCTGGGTTTTCCCAATTCAAATCGGGCTGTTGCGTCGCGAACGTGTGCAGATAATATTGCCTGCGTTCCTCGCACCATTGCCACGCGCTGCCGCCGAAGATACTTCGCCAATTCGTTTTCTCGTCGCGCCAAATATACCAATCGGCCTTGGGATTGTCACGGCTCGCCTTCGACTCAAGGAACCAGGGATGTTGGTCAGAGCTGTGATTGAAAACCAAATCCATGACGATACGGATGTCGCGCGCCTTCGCCTCGGCAACAAGCTCGTCGAAGTCGTCAAGCGTGCCGAACAGCGGATTAATCGCCGTGTAGTCGGAAATGTCGTAGCCGTTGTCGACCATCGGCGAAGGATAAATCGGCGTCAACCAAATCGCGCCCGCGCCGAGGCTTTTGATATAGTCCAGCTTGCTTATGACGCCGCGCAGGTCTCCCGTGCCCTTGCCGGTAGTATCGAGGAAACTTTTCGGGTAGATTTGATAGACGGGCTTCCTTTGCCACCATTTAATATTTTCCGCCGCGTCGATAACAATCATCGGATTCGCCCAAGCCGTCGCCGCCAATGCAATCGCCCCTTTGATAAACGTTCGCCTGTTCATAAAAAAACCTCCCTTGTGCGGAGGATTTTATCATAATCAGAAACGCTTGGCGATAAGCAACGTGACGTTGCATCCAGTGAGCGCGCTCTGACGTCCGACGATTCAAATGCTATCGCCGCGCCGGAACGCAACGCTAGCGTATTGCTAGTCCGCTAACTTTAGCGGCGTCAGAAACTCTTGACGATAATTTTGGTGCCGAGCGGAAATTTTTTGTACAGTTCGTATTCGCGCCCGTCGACGGTGATTTTTAAGCGCGTGCCCTTGCCCGTCCTAAGCTCAAGGCTTTTGAAGCGGCGATTCATATCGTCCATAATGAACCAATCGCCCTCTCGCCTGAAATTTCCGTCACCCGCGTCGAACGGCAAGCCCACGCCCAAAGATTTGTAGCGCGTCCTAAGCAAAACGAATTCACCCGCGTCGAAGGCAAGCTCCTCAATGACGGGCGTCTTCTGCACCGAATGCATGAACTCAATCGTTATCGGCAAGCCCTGCGCGGCGTCGACGACGGCAACGGCTTGATGTTCGGTGCCGACAAAAATTTTCGGCGAAGTCGTCAGCGCAAATAAGACAGCCGACGCAATGACGGCTAAAAAAATTTTTTTCATTCGTAGCTCCTAAATCCGCATTGAAAAAGCCCCGACTGCGCGCCGAGGCTTTTTGTCTGATTAAATTGTCGAAACGGTTTAGCTTTCTGAAGCCTCTTTGTCGACGACGGTCAGCTCGCGATAGCGCGCCATGCCCGTGCCTGCAGGTATCAGCTTGCCGATTATGACGTTTTCCTTCAAGCCGATGAGCGGGTCAATCTTGCCTTTAATCGCCGCGTCCGTCAAAACGCGCGTGGTCTCTTGGAAGCTCGCCGCGCTGAGGAAAGAGTCGGTCGCCAATGACGCCTTGGTTATGCCCAACAAAATCGGCTTGGCGACGGCGGGCGCTCTGTCCTCTTCTATGGCTTTGGTATTGGACGCCTCGAAAACGTTGATGTCAACGAACTCGCCCGGCAGAAATTCCGTGGAGCCCGAATCTTCAATGCGCACCTTGTGAAGCATCTGGCGAACCATAACTTCGATGTGCTTGTCGTTGATTTCGACGCCCTGAGATTTGTAGACTTTTTGGACTTCTTTGACAAGGTAGCGGTGGGTTTCGCGGATGCCGCAGATGCGGAGGATATCGTGGGGGTTTTTTGGGCCGTCGGTTATTGTGTCGCCAGCTTTTATTTCGTCGCCTTCTTTGACGCGGGGGGTGACGCCGAAAGGTATCGTGTATTCTCTTTTTTGGCGGTTTTGGGGGTCGAAGGGTTCTATTACTATAGTTTTGAGGCCGTTTTTATCGGGTTCGCCGTAAGAGACGGTTCCGTCGATTTCGGCTATGATGGCGCTCATTTTGGGTTTACGGGCTTCGAAGAGTTCTTCAACTCTGGGCAAACCTTGGGTGATATCGCCGCCGGCGACGCCGCCAGTGTGGAAAGTTCTCATAGTAAGCTGGGTGCCGGGCTCGCCGATACTCTGCGCCGCTATTATTCCGACAGCTTCGCCGACTTCGACTTCAGTGCGGTTGGCTAAATCTTGGCCGTAACATTTTTTGCAGACGCCACTTGCGGCCTTGCAGGTCAAGACACTTCTAATCAAGACTTTTTGGCGGACGGCGCAGACGGCCTCGGCTAAGGTGTCGTCCAAAGTTTCATTAACGGCGGCGATTAAATTACCCTCATTATCAAAGATGTCCTCTGCCAAGACGCGACCAAGTATACGCTCCTTTAAAGGCTCGATAACGCCGCGGCTGAGAGAGTCCTCGCGAATAGCTTCAACAGCGATGCCGCGGATATTGTTGTTGCGAATATGGATTTCGCTAACCTCTTCGGCCTGCAAAAGAGCCTCCAAGATAGAAGAAGAGAGCTTTTGGCCAGCCGGCAGGTCAAGAATAGGTTTGGCAAGCTCCTTTCCCAAAAGAGAAGAAATAAAGTCGGCGCGAAGTTTCTCGCGAGAAGCGGGGAGGCGAGTGCCAAGAGTGATGGTTTCAGTAAAGCGTTTGGCAGCGAAAGGTTCAGTCAAGGCGGAGCCGCGCAATACAACAAAAGGAACGTCGCATTCGCCCAACTTAACCAAACTATCCTCGTCCAAAACAGAGTCCTTTTGCAAGACGACGGAGGAGTTTTCGGGATGAAGGACATCTTGAGCTAAAACCCGCCCGATTAAAAATTCATTCAAAATCTCTAAGGCTCCGAAGGTGCCTTCAGCCAAAAGAGCGCGAGTCAAGGTCAAATTGATAACCGAAACATCGCAATCTTCCTCGCGAACAATGACATCTTGAGCAACGTCAACCAAACGGCGAGTCAAATAGCCGCTGTCAGCCGTGCGAAGAGCAGTATCAGCCAAACCTTTTCGCGCGCCGTGACTACTGATAAAGTAATCACTGACACTTAAGCCCTCGCGGAAATTGGCAGTTATCGGCAAGTCGATAATCTTGCCGGAAGGGTCAGCCATTAAGCCGCGCATGCCAGCCAATTGTCGCATCTGTTGCTTATTGCCCCTTGCGCCGCTGTCGCTCATCATGAAGATAGGATTGAACTCATCCATATTCTCCATCATAGCCTCTGCGACTAGTTCTGTGGCCTCATTCCACAGCGCACACACTTTTTCGTATCGTTCCTTTTCAGTCAATATCCCGCGACTGTAATAAGTTTCTACTCTTTTTACTTTCTCTGAAGCAGAGGCTAGGATGTCTTTCTTGGCAGGAGGTATGATTACGTCTGAAATGGCAACGGTCATCCCCGCGATACAGGCATAGTGATATCCCAAGCGCTTGACAGAGTCTATGACAGAGGCAGTGCGCGTAGCCCCGAAAGCATTAAAGCACGCTGCTACCAACGAGCCTAATTCCTTCTTGTTCATAACCGTGCCCAAGACCCAGGCGCCGTTTTCGGCTTGATGATAGTAGCGCAGATTACCAGGCAATTTCTCATTGAAGATTAACCGCCCGACACTTGTCTTTACCATTATCCAATCTTGCTCGGGCGAAAGACTAGCCACTACAAACGCCGGTAACCGCTCCCGGCTAATTCGCACGTTGATTTCCGCTTGCAACGCTAACAAATTGCTGTCGTATGCCATCAACGCCTCTTCAATGCCAGTAAAGAAAGAGCCCTCTCCCTTGGCACCTGCGCGGATTTTCGTCAAGTAATACGTGCCCAAAACCATATCTTGCGTCGGTACGATTATCGGCTTGCCGTCCTTGGGGGCCAGTATGTGATTGGCCGCCAACATCAACACTCGCGCTTCCGCTTGCGCCTCGGCACTTAAAGGCAAGTGGATTGCCATTTGGTCGCCGTCGAAGTCAGCATTGTATGCCGTGCACGCTAATGGGTGCAATTTCAACGCCCGCCCTTCTGTCAACACCGGCTCGAAGGCTTGAATGCCCAAACGGTGCAATGTCGGCGCACGATTCAAAAGAACGGGGTGTTCCTTAATGACTTCTTCCAAAACGCCCCAAACGTCTTCGGAGGCGCGGTCAACTTTCTTTTTTGCAGCCTTTATCGTCAAGCCGGCTTCTTGCGCGAGTTTTTTCATAACGAAAGGCTTAAACAATTCGAGAGCCATTTCCTTAGGTAGGCCGCATTGGTGAAGTTTCAATTCGGGGCCGACGACAATGACAGAGCGGCCGCTGTAGTCCACGCGCTTGCCGAGGAGGTTTTGGCGGAAGCGTCCTTGCTTGCCCTTTAACATATCCGACAACGACTTCAACGGGCGATTGCCCGGCCCTGTGACGGGTCGCCCGCGCCTGCCGTTGTCAATCAACGCGTCAACTGCCTCTTGCAACATGCGCTTTTCATTGCGAACGATAATGTCAGGAGCCTTGAGTTTAAGGAGGCGATTAAGGCGATTATTGCGATTGATAACGCGGCGGTAAAGGTCGTTAAGGTCGGAAGTGGCGAAACGGCCGCCGTCGAGCTGAACCATGGGACGCAATTCAGGCGGGATAACAGGAATGACGGACAAAATCATCCATTCGGGCTTATTGCCGCTTTTTCTGAAGGCCTCAACGACTTCAAGGCGGCGAATGGCTCTGAGGCGTTTTTGACCGTTGGAAGAAAGCAATTCAGAGCGCAATTCCTGAGCCAAAAGCTCCAAATCAATATCGCGCAAAAGAGATTGAATGGCCTCGGCGCCCATGCCGACTTTGAAGGAATCGCGGCCGAAAGCGTCGCGATAAGAGCGAAATTGGCCTTCAGTGAGCAAATCCTTAAGGTGCAAATCGGTCTGGCCCGGATCAAGGACGATGTAGGAAGCGAAGTAAAGGACGCGTTCAAGAGCGCGAGGAGACATATCCAAAAGCAAGCCCATGCGAGAAGGAATGCCTTTGAAATACCAAATGTGGCTAACGGGAGCGGCAAGTTCGATATGCCCCATGCGCTCGCGGCGCACCTTGGCGCGAGTGACTTCGACGCCGCAACGGTCGCAAATGGTGCCTTTGTAGCGAACACGCTTGTATTTGCCGCAATGACATTCCCAATCGCGAGTGGGGCCGAAAATGCGTTCGCAAAACAAACCGTCGCGTTCAGGCTTGAGAGTGCGGTAATTGATAGTTTCGGGCTTTTTAACTTCGCCGTGAGACCATTGACGAATTTTTTCTGGGGAGGCGAGCCCAATGCGCATAGAATCGAAAACATTAACGTCAAGCATAAAAACCCTCCTAGCTTAAAGGTCGTCGTTAAGGCGACTGAAGAGCGAAGCCAAATCGTCAGGAAGAGAATCAAGCTGGTTAGAGTCAAGAGAAAGTTCATCCTTAGCAGCGTGTTCGAGATCGCCCAAGTTTTTAAGTTGAGCGTCGATTTCTTCGTCAGAAAGGTCGTCTAAATTGGACTCGTCGTCGGCAATAATGTCATCGTCAGCGGGCGGCTCGTCGGCTTTAAGTTCGTGTTCAGCAAAAGAACCAACGTCAACGCCCAAATCGTCAGCTTTGTTTTTAATGGAGCGGTCGTCGTCGTCGTCGTCGTCGTGAATGATAATTTCTTTGCTGTCGCGGCTAAGTACGCGAATGTCCAAGCCGATAGACTGAAGCTCTTTGATAAGAACTTTGAAAGATTCAGGGACGCCAGGCTCTGGAATGTTTTGGCCTTTGACAATGGCCTCGTAAGCCTTGACGCGTCCGACAACGTCATCAGATTTGACGGTAAGAATTTCTTGCAAGGTGTAGCTGGCGCCATAAGCTTCCAAAGCCCAGACTTCCATTTCGCCGAAACGTTGACCGCCGAATTGCGCCTTTCCGCCGAGTGGTTGCTGAGTGACGAGGCTGTAAGGCCCAGTGGAGCGGGCGTGAATTTTGTCATCGACAAGGTGATGAAGCTTAAGCATGTAAACGCAACCGACAGTAACGCGATTCTCGAAAGGAAGCCCTGTTCTGCCGTCGAAAAGCACGGTTTTTCCGTCAGGGTCGAGATTGGCAAGAGCAATGGTTTGCATAAGGTCATCTTCGCGCGCGCCATCGAAAACGGGCGTGGCGATATGAACGCCGGCTTTAGAAGGCTTAGGCAACCCGAAAGAATCGACGTCGAAGCCAAAAGCCTTGAAGTTGCGTTTAAGAGCCTCTTCGCGTTTGGAGCGAGTGGCGTAAAGAGCAGCAAGCTTTTTGTTCGAGTCCAAAAGTTCCTTTTCTAAATGATTGGAAGGATTATGCGCAAGTTGTCTGCGAAGAGAAGCAACCCTCCGCTCAAGCGGCTCAATGACGGAAGCCATGGCGGCGTGATGAATATCGAGCCCAATTTTTCTAACGGCCATGCCCAAGTGAGTTTCAAAAACTTGACCAATATTCATGCGAGAGGGCACGCCCAGAGGATTAAGCACGATATCTACGGGCGTACCGTCAGGCAGGAAAGGCATATCCTCTTGACGGCGAATTTCAGAAACGACGCCCTTATTACCGTGCCGCCCGCTCATCTTATCGCCCACGCTGATTTTGCGTTTCTGAGCAATATAAACGCGCACTTGCTTATTGACGCCCGGAGCCATCTCGTCATTGTTATCGCGAGTGAAAACATTGACGGCAACGACCTTACCGCTTTCGCCGTGCGGCACGCGCAAGGAAGTATCGCGCACTTCGCGAGCCTTTTCGCCAAAAATAGCCCTGAGCAAGCGTTCTTCAGCGGTCAATTCCGTTTCGCCCTTAGGAGTGACTTTGCCAACGAGAATATCGCCGGTGCGCACATCAGCGCCAATGGCGATAATGCCGTCCGAGTCGAGATTAGTTAAAGAATCTTCGGCAACGTTAGGAATATCGCGAGTGACTTCCTCCGGCCCGAGTTTGGTGTCGCGCGCATCGCATTGATATTCTTCAATATGAATGGAAGTGAAAATGTCGCGCTTGATAAGGTTTTCGGAAAGCAAAATGGCGTCTTCGTAGTTATATCCTTCCCAAGGCATATAAGCGACGATGATGTTGTATCCGAGTGCGAGCTCGCCGTCGGAAGTAGCGGGGCCGTCGGCAATGGGCTGGTTAAAGTCAACGTGTTCGCCCTCTTCAACGATAGGAATTTGATTAATGCAAGTGCCTTGATTGGAACGAACAAATTTTTGGAGATAGTAGGTATGATAACGAGCGGGTCTTAAGACGACAGTATCCTTCCCAACTTCCACAACAGTGCCGGCGCGCCGCGCAGTAAGCAAATGCGAAATAGGGTCGCCTTTATCAAGAAATTGTTCGCATTCCACCAGCGGCTTATCATTTTTGGTCAAAGGGTAAATATCTGAATCGAGCACATGAACGGAAATTTCTTTGTAGTAAGAATCGATATGCGATACGATGCCCGAGCGTTTGGAAAGTGGCGGCGGATTTTTGGAATCGGAATCGGCCTTGGCAAGCAGAAAATCCTTAGGAACCGTTTGCCCCACCTCAACAAGCGGCAAGGAAGTATAAGAATAAGTATCGACATCTGTGAGCAAAATCCCTATCTCCCTACTGCCCTCATTCCCTATTTCCCTGACAATGCCGTCAAATTCGGAGCGCAATTCCTCAGAGTCGGAATGCGCGATAACTTGATTGGCGCGGATGCACTGATTAACTTCAACGTCAACGTTAAAATCGGGCTTGAGCGGGTAAGAAATAAAATCGTCGATAAGCACGGTAATGTGATTAGAATCAACTTCCACGACGGTAGCGGGGTGTTTTGCGAGAATCATGACGCCGCTGTCGCAAGCAGCCTTGAATTCCATGCCGGTGCCGACGAGCGGTGCTTGAGTTTTAAGAAGCGGCACGGCTTGACGTTGCATATTGGCACCCATAAGTGCGCGGTTAGCGTCGTCATTTTCGAGGAAGGGAATCATAGCGGTAGCGATAGAAACGACTTGCTTAGGAGAAACGTCCATGAATTGAACTTTATCGCGGGGTACCTTAGTAGTTTCTTCGTTAACGCGAGCAGTGACGCGTTCGTTAAGGAACCAATCGTTTTGGTCGAGTGGCTCATTGGCTTGCGCGATGACAAATTTTTCCTCTTCGTCGGCGGTCATATAAACGATTTGATTAGAAACGAAATTTTTATCATCGGTTTTGATGACCTTACGGTAAGGCGTCTCCATGAAGCCGAAACGGTTGACGCGGGCATAGTTAGAAAGCGACCCAATCAGCCCAATATTAGGTCCTTCAGGCGTCTCTATGGGGCACATCCTCCCATAATGAGAATTATGAACGTCCCTCACTTCAAAGCCAGCCCTTTCTCTACTTAGCCCCCCTGGGCCGAGTGCTGACAGGCGGCGTTTGTGAGTAAGTTCGGAAAGCGGATTATGTTGATCCATGAACTGACTTAGCTGACTGGAGCCGAAAAATTCTTTGATAGCGGCGACGACGGGACGAATGTTAATAAGATTTTGTGGAGTGATAATTTCTGCGTCTTGAGTAGTCATCCGCTCGCGCACAACGCGCTCCATGCGTGTCATACCGATGCGGAACTGATTTTGAAGAAGTTCGCCGACGGCGCGGACTCTGCGGTTACCGAGGTGGTCGATATCGTCTTTGATTCCGGTATCGCTCATAAGGTTAAAAATGTAGGAAATAGCAGAAATTATATCGGCAACGCAGAGTGTACGGTTATCGTTAATGGAAAGAGTGGGCGAGCAAAGCATAGTGAAGTCGCCGTGCGGAGATTTAACGCGTAGTGGAATGGGAAAGTAAAAACCGCGACGTGCGTTATCGGGTTGCAGGTTGAAAATGAGTGATTCGGATTCGTCGGGAATATTATCGAGCATTTGTTGAGTTATAGTGGTGTCAGCAGGAAGAAGTAATTCCCCAGTGGAAAGGTCGAAAAGATCCTCAGCGAGTTTCAATCCGAGCAGCCGATATTTCCACCCAAGCTTCTTAGTTACTTTATATCTGCCCACCGCCGCCAGATCATACCTCCTACTATCGAAGAACTGTGACTGCAACAAGTTGGCAGCATTGTCGGCGCTTGGCGGTTCCCCAGGCCGCAAGCGATTATAGATGCCAATGAGTGCCTTTTCCTTATTGTCTTCCCCTGCGCGGCGGTCAGTATCAAGCATATCGACGAGAGCCTTATAACCCGCAGTGAGAGTGTTTTTATCGTCGATGGCGGCGAAGGTGTCGAGGAGATATTTATAGTTGGAGAGGATATCATTTTTTTCGTCAAGTTGAGTGTAAGCTTTAAGGAGTGCGTCGAAGGTGTCGGCATCGTGGTGCCCTTGCCGTCTGAGGTAGCCGAGAGTTAAAGTGTTGCGAACATCGGAACTATCGGCGGAAAGGTAATCGATAATCTTATCGGAAATGTCGGCGTCGTGAAGTTTACGCTCGATGAAAAAACTTACGTCGAAGAGTTCAAGTATCTGTTCGTTTGTTTCAAAGTCGAGAGCACGGAGGAAATAGGAGAGCGGCATTTTTCTGGTACGGTCAATACGAACGGAGATAGCGGAAGTGGAGTCGGTTTCGAGTTCAATCCACGCGCCGCGATTAGGAATGACTTGTGAGGTATAAATGAATTTCCCCGTCTGGTCAATCTCTTTGGTGTAGTAAGCACCCGGCGAGCGCACAAGTTGGGAGACGATGACGCGTTCTGCGCCGTTGATAATGAAAGTGCCGGTTTCGGTCATTATAGGGAAGTCGCCAAGGAACACCTCCTGAAGGATGACGTCGCCCTTAGCTTTGTTGTGGAGTTTGACTTTGACACGGACGGGCGCGGCGTAAGTGCCATCACGTTTCTTGCATTCGTCGAGGGAATATTTTGATTCGCCGAAAGTGAAATCCTCAAAGAAAAGTTCCAAGTTGCCCGAAAAGTCAGCGATGGGCGAAATGTCTTTGAAAATTTCTTGCAGCCCGTCCTTTTTGAACCACTCATAGGAGTTGCGCTGCAGGTCGAGCAGGTGCGGCATCTTCATTATTTCCTTGATTCGCGCATAGCTGTACCGTGTTCGTTTGCCGACTTGAACAGGATTAAACATTAAAACCGTCACTCCTTTTTAGGGATTCGGTCCCTAATAAGTTAATGCGCGGCGTAACCTTTGAATTGCCATTGGACACGACGCGCATACTTTCTCCATATTATTGTCAATCAGTAGCATTGAATTTTATCGTCAAATAATTTTTCTGTCAACTGCGCTTGACAATGAATCAGCGCACTACGATAATGACTCCGCTAAAAATTTAATACGGAAAGGAAGTGACGGCGCGAATCCCCGACGCGGGCGCGCCAATTTTTATGGACGAACAGAAAAAATCTCAACAACTTTATCAAGCAGGCTTGTTGGCGAAAAATTATCATCTGCAGACGCAAGCAAAAATTTTGCTTGAAAAATCTGCGCGGCTCGGCAATACAGACGCAATGTGTCAGCTAAGCTAAATGGGCTGCGTTATGCCGTTTAGCGAATTTGCTGAAGGGCTCAAGCGCGCCGCCGACAATGGTAACGTAAAAGCTTTTGAAGCCCTCGGCGATGTGTGCGGAAGGTTTGGTGATTCGGAATATTCTTGGTTTAAGCGGGCGGTAAGCTACTATGAGTTTCAGGCTGAAAAAGGTGACGCCTTCGCCATGAAAAAATTGGCGGACATGAAAATCCGTTTTCTTCAAGCCGATTTGTCGCGGGAAGGTCACGTAGACTTCCCGAAGCCGCCAAAAATTTGCAAGCTTTATGAACTTGCCGCCGCCATGCTGAAAAATTTGGCGGAGGCGGGCAACGTCGAAGCAATGATTCAGTTGGGCGATATCTACCGTCCGAAAGTCGACGGCGTCATAAAACCCAAAAAAGCTAAAGCGATAAAATACCTCACGCAGGCTTTTGAACTTGGCTCGCCCGATTTGAAAATCACCGCTTGCAAAATGCTTGCCGACATTTACGAATGGGAGACAATCGTCAGCGTCGCAACGGACAACTTCACAAAAGCCGTTGAGTGGTTTGAAAAAGCTGTCGCGCTCGGTGATTTTGATTCAATGTGCAAACTCGTCGAACTTCACAAGAAAGCGGGCAACTCGGCCGAAGCGGAAACGTGGCAACGAAAAGCCGACGCCGCGCAGGCAAAAGTTTTGAGCGAAGTGGAAAATATCTTGCAAAATCTTTGACTGCGTGTTAAACTTTTTGCACGCGGTTGTAGCTCAGCAGGATAGAGCAACTGCCTCCTAAGCAGTAGGTCGCGCGTTCGAATCGCGCCAATCGCACCAAAATCCGGAACTAAGGAGCAGACCATATAGAGCAGAAAAATTTTTAGCCCTTCGCGTGATTGAAGGGCTTTTGTGTTTATGGGGAGGAGTGGTTGCCATGTCGAGGAGGAAAGTTTTGATGAGTGTCCTTGCGTTAGCGGTGGCGGTCGCGCTCGGAGCGTATGTCTTCATGTCGCCGAAGAATACAGCCGCGTCTTACAAGCCGAACGCACCGTTGCCGGAAGAAATCATCCAACAGAATCAAAAAGCCGACGGCGAAGCTGAAATTTATTTGGCGGGCGGCTGCTTTTGGGGCACGGAATTTTTAATGCGAAACGTCCCCGGCGTCACCAGCGTCGAAGTCGGCTACTCAAACGGCACGACGCGCAGTCCGAATTATCGCGAAGTCTGCAAAGGCTCAGGGCACGCCGAATCCGCGCACGTCATTTACGATCCAAGCGTCGTCCCCTTGCCCAAGCTGCTGAACGTCTACTATCAATCGATTGACCCGACGCTTGTAAACAGGCAGGGCAACGACAGCGGCTTGCAATATCGCACGGGGATTTACTTCAGCAACCCCGCCGACGAGCCCGTTATCAAGGCATCGCTTGAAGAGTTGCAAGGAAATTTCTTTAATCCCGTCGCCGTCGAGTACGCGCCGATTAAAAATTTCTATCGCGCCGAAGAGGAACATCAAGAATATTTGATTAAGAATCCCAACGGCTACTGCCACATATCGCGAGCCATGATTGACGAACAGGCCAAGGCGAAGGCGGCGCACGCGTTCGAGAACAAAGATTTTTCGCGCGGCAGAGTGTACGGCAAGCCGAGCAAGGAAACACTTGAGACGCTTAGCGACCTTCAACGCTCCGTCACGCAACAGGCCGCTACCGAGCCGCCCTTCAAGAACGAATACGACGAAGAATTTCGCACGGGCATTTACGTCGACGTGACGAACGGTCAGCCGCTTTTCGCTTCGGCGGACAAATTTGATTCGGGTTGCGGTTGGCCTGCCTTCACCAAGCCGATTGACAAAGCGATTCTTGAAGAGCGCAAAGATTTTTCGTTCGGCATGCAACGCACGGAAATCAGAGCAAAGGCGAGCGGCGCGCATTTGGGTCACGTCTTCGACGACGGCCCGAATGACAAGGGCGGCTTGCGCTACTGCATAAACAGCGCGGCGTTGCGATTCATTCCGTTGGAAAGAATGGCGGAGGAGGGTTACGGCGATTGGCTTGCCTCCGTTAAGTAATGAATCACGCAAAAAAATAAATCCCTCGTCGATTGATTGACGGGGGATTTTGTTTTCATACTTGCGGTTTTCGGTCGGAGGCGTCTTTCAAGTTCGGGTTGCCGGCGGCTGCTACCATGTCGAGCTCTTCAAGGCTCATTTCCTCGTTGATGGCGCGGCGGCGAAGTTTCAGCCGCATAAGCAGGCTGTCCTTTACCTTGCTGAACTGCGAGAAGTCCATTGCTTCCAATTTGCTTTCTGCTGTCATTTCAATCACTCCTGTAAATTATTTTCTGCCGCTTATACGTTCGCCGCGCAGATTTGTTACATGTTGGTTAAAAATTTTTTCAGCTTGGCAAGCGGCAACGTGACGGCCGCTTTGAAAGCGGCGGAACAGTTAACGCGCCGTGCCGTCCGACACTTTAAAGGTTATCGCCGCGCCGATACGAAATGCATGCGCATTTCTAGCTTCAGCTTAAAACTTTTTTCAGCTTGGCAAGCGTGCGGTGGAGTGTCGTGCGGACGTTGCCTTCGGTCATTGACATAAGCTCGGCGATGGCGCGCGTGTCCATTTCCGAAAAATATTTCAGCTCGACGATTCGGCGTTCGCGTTCGCTTAGCGTGTCCAATGCCGTCAAAAGTTCGTGGTTGCCCTCTGCAGTCAAGGTTTGCGCTTCGGGCTCTTGATATTTGGGCGCGGCGGGGTCGAAGAAGTCATCCCACTCGGTCTCGCCGGACTTTTCGTGACGGCGCGTGTGGTCGATTATCGCATTCGACGCAATACGGAACAGCCACGTCGAAAAGGCAGCCACGGCGGGATTGTACCGCTCAAGATTCTCATTCATCTTCATGAAGGTGATACTCGTCACGTCGTCGGCGTCCGCAGAATTTTTCAGCCGCGCATAGACAAAATTATAGACTCGCGGGAAAAAATGTTCGTAAAGCTCCTCGAAAGCCTCCTCGTCGGTCGTTGCCCGTCTCGCAAGGTCGTTGTAGTATTCGATGTCAGCCATGTGTCTCCGCCTTTCCTGCGCGAAGCAAAAAATTTCTGCCGCCGATTTTAGCACAATGCCGCCGCCTTAGCAATTTTACGCGGACAGCAGCACCAAAAAACTTTTTTCCTTATCCCTTGTCCCTTGCCGCTACTTTTGCTACAATCGACGCGGAAAACTCAAATGTTATTAGGGGAGGAATGATTATGGCGAAAGAACACATCGGCTTGGTGGCGAAGGACGGTTGGCTTGAGCCCTACGAGGACGCGATACGCGGGCGGCACGACCACGCTGTCTGGAAAATTTCGCAGCTGACGGAAAACGGCAAGCGCACTTTGTCGGACTTCGCGAGCGGGCATTTGTATTTCGGTCTGCACAAGACGGCGGAGGGTTGGGTCTTCCGCGAATGGGCGCCAAATGCTTCGGCTATCTACTTAATCGGCGACTTCAACGGTTGGCAGAAAACCGAGGAATATCGTTGCAAAAGACTCGACGGCGGCAATTGGGAACTCAAACTGCCCGCCGATAAGATGAAACACGGCGACCTCTACAAGATGAGCGTGCGTTGGGACAACGGCGAGGGCGAACGCATTCCAGCATGGTGTCAGCGCGTCGTGCAAGACGACAATACCAAAATTTTTTCCGCGCAAGTTTGGGATCCGCCGCAACCGCATCAGTGGCACGACCAAGGCTTCACGATTGACACGAATCCTTTGCTGATTTACGAGTCACACGTCGGCATGGCGCAGGACGCAGAGAAAGTCGGCACCTACGTCGAATTCAAGGACAACATCTTGCCGCGAATCAAGCAGGCGGGCTACAACGCCGTGCAAATCATGGCGATTCAAGAGCATCCTTACTACGGCAGCTTCGGCTATCATGTCAGCAGCTTTTTCGCGCCTTCCAGTCGTTGCGGCACGCCCGAAGAACTCAAAGACTTAATCGACACCGCGCACCAAATGGGCTTGGGCGTCATAATGGACATCGTGCACAGCCACGCCGTCAAGAACGAAGTCGAAGGTCTTGGCAACTTGGCGGGCGACCCGAATCAGTTCTTCTATCCCGGCGACCGTCACGAACATCCCGCTTGGGACAGCCTCTGCTTCGATTACGGCAAGGACGACGTGCTTCACTTCCTGCTCAGCAACTGCAAGTATTGGCTTGAAGAATATCACTTCGACGGCTTCCGCTTCGACGGGATAACGTCCATGCTTTACTACAGCCACGGCTTGGGCGAGGCCTTCTGCGGCTATGGCGACTACTTCAACGGTCACCAGGACGACAACGCGATTTGCTACCTGATGATTGCCAACAAGCTGATTCACGAAGTCAAGCCCAACGCCGTCACGATAGCCGAGGACGTAAGCGGAATGCCCGGCTTGGCAAGCAAATTCGAGGACGGCGGCTTCGGCTTCAACTACCGCTTGGCAATGAACGTTCCCGACTACTGGATTAAGACCATAAAGGAAAAGCGCGACGAGGATTGGAAACCGTCAAGCATTTTCTGGGAGCTGACGAATCGCCGCGCAGACGAGAAAACCGTTTCCTACGCCGAAAGTCACGACCAGGCACTTGTCGGCGACAAGACGATTATTTTCCGCCTGATTGACGCCGATATGTATTGGCACTTCCGCAAGGGCGACGAAAACGACGTTGCCAATCGCGGCATTGCCCTGCACAAGATGATTCGGCTGGCGACGGCTTCGACGATGAACGGCGGCTATCTGAACTTCATGGGCAACGAATTCGGTCACCCCGAATGGATTGACTTCCCGCGCGAAGGCAACGGCTGGAGCTACAAATACGCGCGCCGTCAATGGCACCTGCTCGACGACAAATCGCTTTGCTATCACGAATTGGGCGACTTCGACAGAGCAATGCTGGCAGTTATCAAAGCGGAGCCCGACTTCGCCAACTTGCCCGTCCGTGAGATCTGGCACGACGACGCCGACCAAGTTTTGGCTTACATGCGCGGGCGGCTGCTGTTCGTGTTCAATTTTTCGCCGACGAAGTCTTTCACCGATTATGGCTTCCTGGTTCCCAAAGGCGACTACGATGTCATGCTCAACACCGATGACAGAGCTTTTGGCGGCTTCGGCCTGACGGACGACACCATTCCGCACTACACGAACTACGACCCCGTCTATGACAGGCAGGATAAGGATTGGCTCAAGCTTTACATTCCTGCGCGGACGGCCGTTGTCTTGTGGAAGAACTGATTTGCTTACGATAAAAATTTTTTCCCGTCGAAAGGCGGGATTTTTTTTACGACCTTAGAATCAGTGTTCATAAACGTTTAAGCAAAGTGTGAATATGAGAAATCTTAATCAAGGTCTCGGCAGAAGCAACCGTCAGCTCGTAGTCTTTGCTAAGTCGCCGAGAGTGATTAAGCCAAGAAAAAGTCCGCTCCACTATCCACCGTTTTGGCAATACTTGCCAGCCGTGCGGCTTTAACTTCTTACTTATCTCTACTCTCAAGCCAAAAT
>CAMJMR010000043.1 GCA_946407095.1 uncultured Selenomonadales bacterium
ATTGATTGTGAAATATCTCAAGAAGTCCACCCCCTAAGATATTCTATCAAAAAAAACCTTCAAAAATCAACAGCGTTTTATAATATTTTATAACTTTACCTTAACTGTTAGCAACCCTCTGCTCGCGCTTGAGTTTCTTGTCTAACTTCTTTATTCGTGGCGTCTTGTTGATGTTCGGCTTAACTGTGCCATAGGACATCACCGCCAATTCTTTAATGCCTAAGTCAATGCCGATTCCTTCGCCTTGCGGCGGTTCACATTTAATATCCGATAGTTCAACGAGTACCGACACGTAATAACGACCGGCTTTGTAAGCAATTGTGCCGCTACGGACTTTTGTATTCGTCGGCAGGTAGCCTTTTTCTTTGAGCCGCACCGTCCCAATCGTCGGAATTTGCACCTTGTGTCGCCAAATTGTCCAGTCGCCTTTGCTGTTTTTCGGGAAATAGGCTTTGACTTTCTGCTGACACTTCTTTTTAAACTTAGGGCGATTCGCTTTGCCCTTCATATAATTTTTAAAAGCACGTTCGGCATTGCACATTGCTTGTTTACGCGCTTTTGCTCCGCAGTCGTCTATCCACGTCAATTCTTTTTTGACGACGTGGTTGACGTATTTGTCGAAGGTGTACGCCGTGACGAAGAATCCGCTACCCAATGTCTCGTAGACTTCAAAGTTGCTTGCCAAATAGAGATTGTATAAATAGCGGCATATTCCCAGCGTCTGACGGATTTTCAGGGCTTGTTTCGGATTCGGCAAAATTTCTGTTTTATATGCTTGTAACATAGCTGTTTGTCTCTTTTTGTCTATGAATGTCAATGTTTTCATCTACAGTTAGCAAACTCCTCGGTATTCCAAATCAAATCCATCAGCTCGACGACAAGCCGAATGCGCTTTTGAATTTCCGCTTTGCCGAAGGTATCAGACGGCTCGAAAGACAAACCGTTGTCTTCGATAAAATACTTTAAGCGCGGATTGTTTTGATAGGTCTGCTTGCCTAAAGACGCCGCGTAGATGTTTCCGTCCGCCGAACAATATTTGACAAGCTTTTGAGAATAATCGCTGTCATTGAGGCTGGCGTTGATGCTTCTGCGCAAAAGGAGCAGTGCACCTATGTTGTCGCGCCAATCGGCGAATTCGTCACGTGAAAATTCGTCGCGATATTTATCGAAATTGTTGCAAATGATGTGTTCAATCTCGAAAGGATCCGTTGTCGTCGTCATGTATTCTACGTAATGCGGCGTGCCACTCGTTTGCTCTTCGATAAAGCTCGTGATTCGCGCCAAAATATTTTTGATGTATTTCTTCGTGAACTGATTCAACCTTAAATTTGGAATTGCATTATCGGGATTGTAACTTAAATCGTCGTAAATTTTTTTCAGGGTAACCTTGAGAGCGTCGACCGAATTATGGCGGATGTCTTTCGTCAAATTAAAAATATAATTTTCAATGTTATTGCGGTCAACTTTTTTGTAATTGGTAACCTTCGCGTTAATAAACAAATCGATAAAACGCGCCACAAGATTTATTTTCTGCGTAACGGCAGCTGTATCATCGTTCGGGAAAATGGGAGCCATGAGCATTTGAGACTGAAGAGTAAAAGTTAATTGCGCGTTGTAAAAGATATATTTTGTCGATTCGGAAAAATTTTTCTCGGCGTGCTTTATCTTCCGATAAATTTCTGCAAAACGCGAAAAATCCTTTACGAACTGCGCGTAAGCCGCCGAAGAATTGAGCCCCAATTTATCATGTGCTTCGCGAATCCATTTATGAAACGCGCCGCCTATTGCGTCGGAATCGCTGTTGTCCGCAGCATATTGAGCGCGGAGCCACGCCTTGATAAAAGTTTCGGTATCCTTTTCCAAGACAAGCACTGCACTTTTCCAGACGGTGTTCATTTTTTCGCGCAAGATATCATCGGTAATTTCGGACAGCAGATAGCCTTTGAGCATTTCGGCGGGCGTGAGGCTGAGCCCGCGGTCGTTCATCGTCACGAAGATTTTATGCGCGTCCTGTTCCGTGGCGACAAGAATTTGCATGAAGTAAACTTTTTCCGCAAGCCAATCGCAAAAGTAAGGAATCAGCTCGTCGGTTATAGTCTGCGGAAAATTGTCTTGAATGTCTTTGTAGCGCGCGCAAAGATTTTTCACGGACTCCGAAGTGTTTCGGGTGTCGAAGTTGTTGAGCTCGTTATTGTAAATCGCCGTCATGCAAGCTTCTCGTTCAGGAACATTTATGTTGAAAGACCTTGTACCAAACGCCTCGGAAAAAATCATGGGGTCAATGATATTGTAAGCTTGGCGATTATTCAGATACATTAAAAGCAACGTCAGCGAAGACAGCCGCTGTTGCCCGTCGATAATCGCGTTTTCGTTGCCCGCCAAAACGATTGAGCCCATGAAGTACACGCCGTAGTTTTTAACGTCTTCGCGATTATGTTCGGGGCTGTAATTGTCAAGAAATTCCGTCGTGAGGTCTTCGAGCATTTCTTGGACGTGTTTGCGTTGCCAACGATATTCGCGCTGATAATAATGAAGCGTGTATTTTTTGCTCTGCAAAAGTTCGCGCAGACTTTTTTCTTTGCCGTCGATTTTTTCCATGAAAAATTACTCCACCGTCACCGACTTTGCAAGGTTGCGGGGCTTGTCGACGTCGCAGCCGCGCGTTATCGCCGCGTAATAGGCAAGCAACTGCAACGGCACGACCGTCAGCAACGGTATCAGCAGCTCGTCGGTCTCCGGCACGAAAATCACGTGGTCAAGATATTTTTCAAGCTCGGTGTCGCCAGCCGCCGCTATGCCTATGACAATCGCGTCGCGCGCCTTGACTTCCTTGATGTTCGACAAAGTTTTTTCGTAGACGCTCTTTTGCGTGGCAAGCGCAATGACTGGCACGCCTTCGACGATTAAAGCAAGCGTCCCGTGTTTGAGCTCGCCCGAAGCATACGCCTCCGCGTGAATGTAGGAAATTTCCTTGAGTTTGAGCGCGCCCTCCAAGGCAACGTCGTAGTCAAGCGAACGCCCGATATAAAACACGTCCTCGTTGAAGCCGTATTGCCTCGCGAAAGTTTTTATCGGCTCCACGTCCGAAAGCGTCTCCGAAATCTGCGCGGGGATTTTTTTCAGCAAGGCAATCAGCTCGCGTATTTTTTCGGGCGACAAGGTGTTGAGAATCTGCGCCATGTACAAAGCCAACATGAACATCAAAATCAGCTGCGTGGTGTAGGCCTTAGTCGACGCAACCGCAATTTCGGGCCCAGCCCAAGTGTGAATCACTTGATGCGCCTCGCGGGCTATCGATGAGCCGACGACGTTGGTTATAGCCAAAGTCTTCGCGCCCAAGCGTTTCGACTCTTTCAGCGCGGCAAGCGTGTCACTCGTCTCGCCCGATTGGCTCACGACGATAACCAGCGTCTTGTCGTCGACAATCGGGTCGCGGTAGCGGTATTCGCTCGCCAAATCGACTTCAACCAACTTGCGCGCAAGCTTTTCGATATAAAACTTCCCGACAAGCCCCGCGTGATAAGCCGTGCCGCACGCCACGATATAAATCTTGTCGACGCCGTCAAGGAAATTTTTATCCCAATTCAGCTCGTCCAAGACGATTGAGCCGCCGTCCTTGGCAATGCGTTTGCTCATTGTGTCGCGAACGGCTTTAGGCTGCTCGTTAATCTCCTTGAGCATGAAGTGTTCGTAGCCGCCCTTTTCGGCCGCCTCGGCATTCCACGTCACGTGAAAGATTTTCTTCTTGACGCCTTCGCCTCGCCGATTCAAAATCTGAACGCCGTCTTTGCGCACAAGGGCAAGCTCGCCGTCGTTTAGGATGTAAGTTTGCCGCGTGTGGTTGATAATCGCGGGAATGTCGGACGCTATGAAGTTTTCGCCCTTGCCCAAGCCGATGACAAGCGGATTGTCCTGTTTCGCGCAGATTAAAACGTCGGGGTGCGCCTTCGCCATGAACGCCAGCGAATAAGAGCCCTCGACTTTGCCAAGAACTTCGCGGACAGCCGCAATGAAGTCGCCGTGATAAGCCTCCTCAAGCAGGTGCGCCACGACTTCGGTATCGGTCTCGGACGTGAACTTGTGCCCGCGCGCGATTAGCTCTTCCTTCAGCGGCATGTAGTTTTCGATAATGCCGTTGTGGACGACGACAAAATCCCCGTGGCAATCGGTATGAGGATGCGCGTTGCTGTCGGAGGGACGTCCGTGCGTCGCCCAGCGCGTGTGCCCTATGCCGACCGTGCCCGCAGGCAAATTGTTCCTAAGCTTGTCCTTGAGCGCGTCAAGCCGCCCGACCGTCTTTTCGATAAAAACGCTGTCGCCGCAATCGACCGCTATGCCCGCCGAATCGTAGCCGCGATATTCCAATTTCGTCAGCCCGTCCAAGAGAATGGGGGCCGCTTTTTTCTCGCCAATGTATCCGACAATACCGCACATATCGTTTGCCCTCCGTAAGGTTATGAATTTTTTGTGACATTCGCGCCGATTATAGCAGGCAACGGGATTAGGGGCAAGGCAATAAAATTGTCAAAATATTTTTTTGTTCGTTATTGCAAGTTTGCCCGCGCTTGTGTTAAAATGCGTTTGTTGTTTCAGGAGGGGTGCAAGCCCCGCGAATCTGTTTGATAGTCTTAGGAGGTAGGTAAAATGCCGTTAATCACAACCAAAGCCATGTTCAAGAAGGCTCACGAAGGACAATTCGCTATCGGCGCGTTCAACGTCAACAACATGGAAATCGTTCAGGGCATCACCAGTGCTGCGGCCGAACTCAATTCCCCGGTCATCCTGCAGTGCTCCGCCGGCGCGCGCAAGTATGCTAACCACCAGTATCTCGTTCACCTCGTCCGCGCAGCTCTCGAAGTCAACGACATTCCGATTGCTCTGCACCTCGACCACGGCCCCGACTTCGCAACCTGCAAATCCTGCATCGACGGCGGCTTCACGTCCGTTATGTTCGACGGCTCGCACTATCCCTTCGCAGAAAACATCGAAAAGACCAAAGAAGTCGTCGAATACGCTCATGCGCACGGCGTAATGGTTGAGGCCGAACTCGGTCAGCTCGCGGGCGTCGAAGATGATGTCAGCGTCGATGCCGACAAAGCCCACTACACCAAGCCCGAAGAAGTCGTCGAATTCGTTTCCAAGACGGGTTGCGACTCGCTCGCTATCGCTATCGGCACCAGCCACGGCGCATTCAAATTCACGCCCGAACAGTGCACGCGTAACCCCGAAACCGGCGTTCTTGAGCCGCCCGAACTGCGCTTTGACATCCTCGCCGAAATCGAAAAGCAAATCCCCGGCTTCCCGATTGTTCTCCACGGCGCAAGCTCCGTCATTCCCAAGTACGTCAAAATCATCAACGACAACGGCGGCGCGCTCAAAGACGCTGTCGGCATCCCCGAAGACCAGCTCCGCAAAGCCGCGCGCTCCGCAGTCTGCAAGATTAACGTCGACTCCGACCTGCGCCTTGCAATGACCGCCGGCATTCGCGAACACTTCACTCAGCACCCCGACCACTTCGACCCGCGTCAATATCTCTCGCCCGCCCGCGCCTACATTAAAGAACTCGTCGAACACAAGATTAAAAACGTTCTCGGCTCCGACGGCACGGCTCCGGCTATCATGGAACTCGCGAAGACCCTTAAGTAAGAAAAAACTTTTCGGGCACATTCCGATAACGATAAACCGCTTTCAAGTTTTGGGGGCGGTTTTTTCGTGAGTAAAAGTTTTAGGTGACCAAGCTTGATAACAATGCGTCTGATACGATTATCACGGGTATTGCTGAAGCGGACACGTTTATCTACAACGACAGCGACAACTATATTATAAGCGGCAAACAACTGGTCAAGCAGTAAAAATTTTGGCGCGGCGAGTGGTTGCGGTTATGAGTAGCTGACCGCGTTATCTGTTCCGCCACTTTTAAAGTGGCCGGCGACGACTATATTATAAGCGGCAAACAACTGGTCAAGCAGTAAAAATTTTGGCGCGGCGAGTGGTTGCGGTTATGAGTAGCTGACCGCGTTATCTGTTCCGCCACTTTTAAAGTGGCCGGCGACGACTATCACATCAGCGGTAGCAAGCTCGTCAAATAAAATCTGCGCGGCAACCTCTTATCGGCTCCTCGGCGACGAGGGGCGATTTTTTTTACAGGAAAAAGTTGTTTTGTGTCGAAGGTTAGCGCGTGATAAACGATTAGGAGGAAAAAATATTGAATACGTTTGAAATGGACTTCGGCGGCAGAAAATTAGTCGTCGAACACGGCAAAATGGCTAAGCAGGCTAACGGCTCGGTGCTCGTGCGCTACGGAGACACCGCCGTTCTGGTTACGGCAACAATGTCCGCCGAACCCCGCGAAGGTGCCGATTTCTTCCCGCTGACCGTCGACTTCGAAGAAAAAATGTACTCGGCAGGGAAAATCCCCGGTGGCTTCATTAAGCGCGAAGGACGCCCGCCGACAAGCGCGATTCTCAAAAGCCGCTTGATTGACAGACCGATTCGCCCGCTGTTCCCCGAAGGCTTCCGAAACGACGTGCAGATTGTCGCAACGGTTATCTGCTTCGACGAGGACAACGCGCCCGAATTCGCGGGCATGTTGGGAGCGAGTTGCGCGCTGTGCGTCAGCGATATCCCCTTCGGCGGCCCGATAGCGGGCGTTCACGTCGGGCGCGTCAACGGCGAATTCGTCATCAACCCGACAAAGGAACAGCTTGACGTTTCCGAAATGGATTTGATTGTCGCCGGCTCAAAGGACGCCGTCATGATGGTTGAGGCGGGCGTCAAAGAATTGCCTGAAGAAGTCGTCCTTGATGCGATTCTTTTCGGGCACGAGGCGATTAAAGCACTTGTCGCCTTCCAAGAGGTGATAGCCGAGTCGGTCGGCAAGGAAAAGCGCGAAGTTAAACTCTTCCAACCCGACGAGGAAATTGCCGCCGCCGTCCGCGAAATTGCCTATGACAAAATCGACAAGCTCATTCGCAACCCCGACAAGTTGGAGCGCGAGGCGAACCTTGACGCGTGCAAGGCGGAGGTCGTCGCGGAGCTTTTGGAAAAATTCCCCGTCGAAGACTATCCGAACGTCGAAAAGGACATCGGCGCGGTGTTTTACAAGCTGGAAAAGGAAATCGTCCGCAAGATGATAACGCATGAAAAAATTCGTCCCGACGGTCGCGAATTGGAGGAAGTGCGTCCCATTTCCTGCGAGGTCGGGCTCTTCGCCAGGACGCACGGGTCAGGCTTGTTCACGCGCGGGCAGACGCAAGTTTTGACGATAACGACGCTCGGCTCAATCGGTGACGAACAGATTATCGACGGGCTCGAACCCGAATACACCAAGCATTACATTCATCACTACAATTTCCCCGGCTACAGCGTCGGCGAGGCGCGGCCTGCGCGGAGCCCCGGTCGTCGCGAAATCGGTCACGGCGCGCTTGCCGAACGTGCGCTTGTCCCCGTCATTCCGTCGACGGAAGAATTTCCCTACACGATTCGCCTTGTCTCTGAAGTTTTGGAAAGCAACGGCTCAAGCTCAATGGGCAGCGTCTGCGGCAGCACGTTAAGCCTTATGCAGGCGGGCGTTCCGATTAAGCGTCCAGTCAGCGGCGTGGCAATGGGTTTGGTCAAGGACGGAGACGCCCACACGATTTTGACGGACATTCAAGGCATGGAAGACGCGCTCGGCGATATGGACTTCAAGGTTGCGGGCACGACCGAAGGCGTCACGGCGATTCAAATGGATATCAAAGTCGCGGGTATTTCGCGCGAAATTTTAAGTGACGCCTTGGCTCAAGCAAAGCGCGGGCGTTCGTTCATCTTGGGCAAGATGCTTGAAGTCATCAGCAAGCCCGCCGACGACTTGTCGCCCTACGCGCCGCGCGTCCGCACGCTGAAAGTCCCCGTCGACAAAATCCGCGAGATTATCGGCACGGGCGGCAAGATTATCAACCGCATTATCGAGGAAACGGGCGTTGACATCGACATCAACGACGACGGGCAAGTTTTCGTCACCAGCAAGAACGTCGAGGGCATTGACCGCGCCGTTGAGATTATCGAGCAGATTGTTCGCGACGTGACGATTGGCGAAGTCTACGAGGGCACCGTTACCCGAATCATGCCGACGGGCGCGTTTGTGGAAATTGCATTCGGCAAGGAGGCACTTTGTCACATTTCGCAGCTGTCCGACAAGCGCATTCCGACCGTCGAGGACGCCGTCAAGATTGGCGACAAGCTCACCGTCAAGATAACCGAAATCGACGAAAAGGGCAGAATCAACGCCAGCCATCGCGCTCTGCTTGAGGGCGATTCGCCCAGACCGCGCAGAGACGACAGACCGCAGCAAAGAGGCTTCGACCGCTCACGCAACGACAATCGACCGCGCAGTAATGACAATCGCCAGCAACGCAGTGACAATCGTCCGCCGCGCAATGACAATCGTCCGCGCAGCGAATCACGCACGATTAAAGACTTGCGAGACCTGAAAAACCTCCGCGACGGACGCAACAGACGCGACAGATAATTAAGGGACAAGGGACAAAGGACAAGGGACAAGTTGCAGGGAATGAGGCCGCCCATGGACGGGCGGCCGCCGCGACTTGAAACCTGGAAGGTTTCATAGCGGCACGAACGGCTTCGGGTAGCGCGGGCGTTTCAGCAGTGGTCGGCAGCCGCCCCGCGCGTAGCGGTGACTTTCTTTGCTACTTTCTTTGGTCAGTCAAAGAAAGTAGTTAAATCAATTAAAACAGGAGGCGACGCAAATGGCAGTTATCGACAGATTCAAAGACGCGTTGGAGGTAAACAAAATCACCGACGCCAACGACTTGGAAGTGCCGATGTCCGCGCAGATGAAGTACGACTATCTTGCGGCAGTGCACACCATGGAACAGCTCGAAAAGTTGGCGCGGGAATTTGAAAATCGCAAACGCGCGCGCACGAAGTTGCAGGACGAACTCTTCAAAAGTTGCAAGCACACGTTGGAAAAGCTCGCCAAGGACGAAAACCTTACGCTGAAAAAAATCGACGACGCCATTAAGGTGCTCAACGATTGCCGCCGCGAAATTGTCAAACTCGACAGCGTGGGCAAGGAAAGCGAACGGCTCGCGAAACTCATCAAGGACGGCGTCAGCGCGGGCACTTGAGGAGGCGGCGTTATGTTCAGAGAAATGCGGCGCAGCAAGCAAATCTTATCGCAAGAAACTGCCGAAAAAATTTTGCGCGAGGGTGAATACGGCGTGTTGGCTCTTTCGGGCGATGACGGCTATCCCTACGCCGTGCCGATTAATTACGCCTTCGCCGACGGAAAAATTTACTTCCACAGCGCGAAAATCGGTCACAAGCTCGACGCGATACGCCGCAACGATAAAGTTTCGTTCTGCGTCGTCGACCGCCACGATGTCATTGCCGAAGAGTTCACGACGTATTTCACCAGCGCGATTGCCTTCGGGCGCATGAAACTCGTAGAAGATGACGCCGACCCCGATAAACTGCGCGGGCTTGAACTTTTGGCTGATAAGTATTCGTCAACAGCAAGCGCGGCGCGTCGTGAAAAGGAACTTGCAAGGTTGAGCGCGGTTGTCATTCCCGTCATGACGATTGAACACCTTACCGGCAAGGCGGCACGTGAACTCGTAAAGCGCGGAGACTTTTCTTGAGTCAAAGAGGTGATTAAAGTGGTTGAGGTAACTGCAACTTTCAGCGATAAGGCTTTTGCGTTGTTGAAGGCTTCGGCGGACGAAAAGGGTCTGGACGTATCGGAACTGCTTCGGCGCACAATGCTCGATTGGCTGGAAGACGAGGAAGACATTCGCGACGCGGAGGCGGCTTACGCGGAGTATTTGAAAAATCCCGTGACATATAGTCTTGAGGAAATCAAAACGGAGTTGGGTTTAGATGAAATCGTACAAGGTGAAAATATCGCCTGTTGCTCGCAAAAATTTGATGAAGATGGACGCCACGACTCAGGCGCGTATAGTAAATTGGCTTGAAGAAAATCTTGACGGTTGCGAAAATCCTCGGCTCCACGGCAAAGCATTGCACGGCGATTGGCTACGGTCATGAATAGCTGACCGCGATAACTGTTCCGCCGCTTTTAAAGCGGCCGGTGCGGTTTACGACTGATTTTTGAGGATGAATCATGGAGAAAAAATTTTTAACATACAGCATGGAAGTCAACGGGCTTCAACAGGAAGTTCGCTTCAGCGAGGCGGCGATTGAAGAAATTTTCATGCCGTTCCTGCACGAGCTGACCGATTTGCGCTTGACGTTGGACAGGAAGGTTATCGCCTATCTTGTCGCGCCGCCCGGAGCCGGAAAGACGACGCTTGCGAAATTTTTGGAACAGCTTAGCCGCGAGCGTTCGGAAGTCGACGACATACGCGCCCTGGGCATGGACGGCTACCACTACACCGCCTCCTACATGAACTTCAAGACGATTGAGCGCGACGGCAAGGAAATTCTGATGCGCGAAGTCAAAGGCGCGCCCGAAACGTTCGATTTGGATTTGCTTGTCGAAAAGATTCGCGAAGTCCGCGCAGAGGGCACCGATTGGAATCTTTACGACCGCCGCATTCACGACGTCCTGCCCGACTACCTGAGCGTCGAGGACGACATAATTTTGATTGAGGGCAACTATCTGCTGCTAAAGGAGGCGGGTTGGACAAACGTCCGCGTGCTTGGCGATTATTCCGTGTTTGTCGACGCGCCGAGGGACATTCTTCGCGAGCGGCTGATTAATCGGAAGATTCAGGGCGGCAAATCGCGCGAGGAGGCTGAAAGGTTTTTCGACTTCAGCGACGGCAGGAATATCGAACGCGTCTTGAAAAACTCTGCGCGGGCTGACGAGACTTGGAAACTTTTGGCGGACGGCGACTTTGAAAAGCAATGAGCAAACTCAAATCACACGCCAACAACGTAGCCTTGCCGCACACGATATTCAGCTTGCCGTTCGCGTTGGCGAGTGCGTTCATGGCGGCGAGCGGTCACCCCGACGCTTGGACGGTCGTGTTGATTTTAATAGCGATAACGTCTGCGCGGTGGGCGGCCATTGCCATTGACAACCTTGCCGACTTGAAATACGACAAACTGCAACCGCGCCTGTCGTATCGGGCAATGGTGCGCGGCGAAATTTCCAAAGGCGAGGCGTTGATATTTATCGCGGCGTGCCTGGTCGTCTTGGTCTTGACGGTTGCGCAACTGCCGCCGATTTGCCTCAAGCTGTTGCCGATAGCGGCGGTGCCGTTCATAATCTACCCGTTCACGAAACGCTTTACGGCATGGTGCCATTTGTTCTTGGGCTTGGCGATAGCGATGGCTCCGGCGGGCGCGTGGGTCGCCGTCACCGAAAAAATTTCCTTGCCGATGATAATCTTGTGCGTGGCGGTCGCGCTGTGGATTGGGGCTTTCGATGCAGTCTACGGCGCGCAGGACGAACGTTTCGACAAAAGTCACGGGCTCCACTCTTTGGCAACGAAGTACGGCGCGGCGGGCACGTTGAGAATCGCGCGAGGCTTGCACGTCGTGAGTATCGCTTGCTTCGTGACGGTCGGGCTGATGTTGAACTTGGGCGGCTTTTACTTCGCGGGCGTGGCGATAGCGGCGTTGGCTCTGATTTACCAGCACGCCTTGGTTAAGCCGGGCGATTATCGTTTCGTGACGCAAGCCTACTTCATGCGCAACGGCATTGTTTCAATCGCGATATTCATCTTCACGTGGCTGAGCTATTAAAAAAAATCCCCTCCAAAGCGGAAGGGGATAATTTTTTTTACAGTGATAACTTTAACCGAGCCGCGCCTCTTGCTTAGTCAAGGCCTCTTGCCAAACGGCTTTTAGCGGCACGGAATTTTTTTCGGCAAGACGGCGGCAATCTTCGTATTCGGGCGTAATCGAAACGATTTTGCCGTCGTAGGCACTGACTTTGCATTGCACCTCGCCGAAACGCGTTTCGACCTTCGCCATCTTGCGGACGGCCTCGATTCGACGTGCCACGTCAATCACGCGCAAGCCAATCGTCGTCGTCTCCTCGAAAATGATTTTCGTGCAAGCCTCTCTGTGTTGAGCGTCAACCAAAACGCTGAGCATCTGCGCGGGGCGATTTTTTTTCATGTAGACGGGCGTCGTCCACACGTCAAGGGCTCCCGCGTCGAAGAGCCGCTCGTAAAGCCAGCCGTAGATTTGCGGATTCATGTCGTCGATATTCGCCTCAAGCTTGACCAAATGCCGCTCGACTTGCCCGCCGCATTCGCCAAGGTAAATCCTCAAGACGTTGGGGATATCCAAGTCCCAAGAGCCCGCGCCGTAGCCGATTTTCTCCGACGTGAAGTCTTCGGGCAAGTCCGCGCTGTATTCGGCAAGGGCATTGACAATCGCCGCGCCCGTCGGCGTCGTGAGTTCCTTTTCCGCGCCGTAGTGATATGTCTTGAAGCCTTGCAACAGCTCGGCGGTAGCGGGCGCAGGTATCGGCATGAGACCGTGCGCGCATTTCACGAAGCCTGAGCCCGTGTTGATTCGCGAAACGAAAATTTTCTTCACGTTCAAGTAGTCAAGGCAAATCGCGCAGCCGACAATGTCGACAATCGAATCAATCGCGCCGACCTCGTGGAATGTGACGGCCTCCGCAGGGCGTTGATGAACTTTGCCCTCCGCCTTTGCTATCACGTCGAAAATCGCCAGTGCATGAGCTTTGACGTTCGCGCCGAGTTCGGAGGCGTCGATGATTTTTTTTATGTCGGCGAAGGTGCGGTGGCTGTGAGTTTTGGCGTGTTCGTGGCGGTGAATGTGGCGGACGTTGGGTCTGTCGTGTTCCGAGTCGAATTCGCGCGCAAGCTTCACGTCGACGTAAGCCGCGCCTATTCCGTTCTTGCTGACGTCCGATATTTCAAGTTCGTATTCACGCGGCAGCTTGAGCTCGTCGAGTTCGCCGCGCAGATATTTTTCGGGCACGCCCAGTTGCAGGCACGCGCCCAAGAACATATTGCCGCTTATGCCCGCCGCGCAGTCCAAGTACAGTGCTTTCAAGAAAATCCCTCCTTAATTCACGCTACTTGTAACAAATTTCTGCGCGGTTGTCAAAATCTGTTAAACTTTGCTTCACCAAGTCCCTCAAGGCATAAAAGCACAGCGCGGGCAAGTGTCCTGCGCGGCGTCGTCGACAATATCAAGCACGCGTTCAATCGTTCGTTCAAGTTCGGCGCAGTTGATGTATTCGCGAAGGCTGTGCGCGTTGTAGTAGCCGCTTGAAAGATTTACGGCAGCGACGCCCAATTCGGGCGCGACGAGCGAAATATCGCTGAAGGAGCCGCGAGCCGTGACGAAGCCCTTGCTTGAAATGTAGTCTTCAAAGTCGGGATTGCGGCAGTCGTGGTAGACGGCGTCGTTGTTGCCGCGCCTGTCAATCTCAACGAGAAATTTCAGCGCGTCGAGTTCGGCGGGCAAGTTGCCGCTTTCGTGCACGCGACAAAATATGACGCGCGATAATTTGTAAAAATCGGCAGGGAAATGTTCAGCCCTCTCGAAAAGATTTTTTTTCGGGAGGGATTTTTTTATGGCCGCACTCGACGAACTTATCAGCAAAATTCAAGATGACGACCTGCGCGGACTCATCAAAGCCGAATTCGACAAACTGCGCAAGCGAAAAAAATTCGGGCTCGTTTTTGAATCCGCCAATGAATTCTCGCCGCTCTTCGGGCTGCCCGTCAAAGTCGGCGCGCTCGTCGCCAAAGGCTCCAATCTCGACGAAATTTTCAAAGTAACTGCACTCGACGGCGATACCGTCACTTGCACCGACGGCAAAGAATCATTCGCCTTCGACCGCGCAGATTTAATCGTCGTCAATCGGCTGGGCGATTCCATTTGCCCTGCGCTCTCCAAAATCGACGACGTTGCCAACGCGCCCGACTCCAACCTTTGGCACGTCCTCATTGAAGCGGAAAATTTTCATGCCCTGCAGCTCTTGCGCTACCTTTACTCCGGCAAAGTCGACTGCATTTACATCGACCCGCCCTACAACACCGGCGCGCGCGATTGGAAGTACAACAACGACTACGTCGACGCCAACGACAACTACCGCCACAGCAAATGGCTCGCCATGATGGAACGCCGTCTTGCCCTCGCCAAGGAACTCCTCAAGCCCGAAGACAGCGTTTTAATCGTCACCATCGACGATTACGAAGAGGCGCACTTGATTGTTCTGCTTGAAGAAATTTTTCGTGAACATGATATCAATCCTGTGATTATAAATCATCATCCGCAAGGCGGAGCCGCCGACAACATTTCGCGAACGCACGAATACGCGCTGTTCGTCACGCCGCACGGAAAAAACATCATCAAAGGCGACAAAACCGAAGACTTGGAGGAACGCTGGAGCTTAATGCGTGGCGGCACAGATATTCGCAATTTGCGACGCGGGCGACCAAACAGCTTTTACGCGATTTACGTTGACAAAGAGACGCTTGAAGTCAAAGGCGTTGGGCGGCGGCTCAGCGCAGACACCGAATATAAAAATGACGGCGCGCCCGAAGGTTGCATTGCGTTTTATCCTATCGGCAGAGACGGCACCGAGCGCGTCTGGCGTTACGAAAGAAATTCTATGCTTCAACACATCAACGACGGCGAAATAATTTGCACGCCGAATTTAACTCTGAACGTCATCAAGCGCAGGGACGTCAAGTACGATACCGTATTCAGCCTGTGGACGGACGGCAAGTATAACGCGGGAACGAGCGGCACAAACCTTATCCGAGAAATTTTTGGCGGGGACACACGGTTTGCTTATCCTAAGTCACTGTACGCCGTTAGCGACTGCATAAAATTTTCTACACACGGCAAGCCCGACGCGCTGATAGTGGACTTCTTCGCGGGCAGCGGCACGACATTGCACGCAGTCAACCTATTGAACGCGGAGGACGGCGGTCGGCGGCGGTGTATCCTTGTGACGAACAACGAAGTATCGGAGGCGGAGGCAAAGCGACTGACAGCGGCGGGGCTCACGCCCGCAGATGACGCCTGGCAAGAATTGGGCATCGCGCGGCACGTGACGTGGCAACGGACGGTTTGCAGCATTGAAGGGCACGACATCAACGGCGCGCCGCTGAAAGGCACCTACCTTGGCACGGAGCGGGCAATGGCGGACGGCTTCGCGGCGAATGCGATATTCTTCAAGCTGACGAGCTTGGACAAGGACGCGGTGGCGCAAGGCGACTGCTTCAAGGAGCTGTTGGCGGTTTTGTGGCTGAAGGCGGGCGGCTTGGGCAAGTGTCCGACGCTTGAGGCAGAAACGTTGCCGCCGTATAAAATCTTCGCGGAAAACAAATTCGCAGTGCTGTTGGACGAGCGACACTTCGGCGACTTCGCGGAGGCACTAAGGCAGGCGGCGATAGAAACGGTTTTCATAGTGACGGGCTCAAATGCGGCGTTGAACAGAATGCGCGCGCTGTTGGGCGTCCCGAAGGCTTATCGGCTGTACGGCGACTATCTGAAAAATATCAAGCTCAAGGAGGCACGGCGATGAAAATCAATCTGCGCGACTTTCAAGAGGACGCCCGCAAAAAATTACGGCGCAAACTGAACAGAGCGGCTGAAAATTATGCCGAGGAACACGAATCGCAAATCATATCGTTCACGGCGATAACGGGCGCGGGCAAGACGGTTATCCTGATATCGCTGGTCGAAAGCGTCTACAACGGCGACGCGAAGTATCCCGCGCAGGACGACACGATTTTTGTTTGGCTGAGCGATTCGCCCGAACTCAACGAGCAGTCACGGAAAAAATTTCTAGACTACGGCGACGACTCAATCGGCAACAGGCTTGTCACGCTGACCGACGAGAACTTTAACGACGAGACGCTTGCCGACGGAAAAATTTACTTCCTGAACACGCAGAAACTTTCCAAGACGAGCAACTTGACGAGGCAAACGGAGCTTAGGACGTTCACGATATGGGACACGTTGCGGAACACGGCGGCGGAAAAATCTGCGCGGCTGTGCGTGATAATCGACGAGGCACATCGCGGCGCGAAGAATCAGCGCGAGACGTTGACGATAATGCAAAAATTCATCAAGGGCAGCGAGGCGGACGGACTCAAGCCAATGCCGTTGGTGATAGGGATGTCGGCGACGCCGGACCGCTTCAACGCCTTGGCGAGCAACGCGGGCTTGCCAACGGACTATTGCACAGTGCCTAACGAGGCGGTGCGGGAGGCGGGCTTGCTCAAGGAGCGAATAATCGTCGTCTACCCCGAAAAGGATTCGGGCAGCCGCGAAGTGTCCATGCTGACGGAGGCGACGCGAGATTGGCTGAACAAGTGCGCGCATTGGTCGGCGTGCGACGCGTCGGTTAAGCCGGTGTTCATCGTGCAGGTGCAGAGCGGCACAGGCGGAAGCATTTCAGACACGGACTTGGACGAGTGCTTAAGGGCGATAGAGGCGGCGGTCGGGAAAAAGTTTCAGGTCGGCGAGGTCGTGCACACGTTCGGCGAGACGGCTGACTTGACGCTGAACGGCTTGCAGGTCGTCTACAAGGAGCCTTCGGGCATATCGGGCGACGAGACGATAAAAGTCGTGCTGTTCAAGGAAAATCTTTCGACGGGCTGGGATTGTCCGCGAGCCGAAACGATGATGTCCTTCCGCCGCGCCGTCGACAAAACGTATATCGCGCAGCTGATAGGTCGGATGATTCGCACGCCGTTACAACGGAGAATCACCGAGGACGAGACGCTCAACGAAGTTTGCCTGTTCCTGCCGAAGTTTGACCCTTCGACGGTGCAAGAGATAATCGACAAGCTCAAGGGCTCTGAACTGGGAGCCGTCACGAACATAGACGCGCACGCGGCGGGCGAGCGAACTTACGAGACGTGGACAGTAACGCCCAAGCAGCCTTCGACGGACGGACAGACGCAGGCGACGGCGGGCGGCGGCGAAGTCGTACAGGCAGGCGGATTGTCACTGACGCCGCTTGAATTGTCGAAAAAAAATTCCCCGCTCAATCGCGAGGAGGTTTTGGACTTTTTAAACAAGTTAGCCTTGCCGACGTATCGAGTGAAGCCCTCAAAGACAGTCAATCGCTTGACGGCGTTAATCGGCTTGGCGCAAGCGTTGACGTGGTCGAGAATTTATCCCGCCGCCTTCGACGAGGTCTTTGATTCGCTTGTCGATATGATTCGGGCTAAAGTGGACGCGCTCAAGGCTACGGGCGAATACGACGACGCGCTGGAACGCTTGACCAACTTCAGAATCGCCGCGCAGGTTATTGACGTCTTCGACGGGAAGGCTCAAGGCATGGTGTCGCAAAATCTGTTCAGCGTCAACGAAACGGACATTGACAGGCAATATGCCTTCGCGGTCGAGAAGTTGGTCGACGAGACGATTCCGACAAGGTACATCCGCAAATACGGCGGCGAGGACGTGAACGTTGCAAAGCTTGAAGTGATTCTCTTCGCCAACGACAACGCCTGCGCGGAGGCCGTCGAGAAGTTTGCCGAGAGAAAATATCGCGCCTACGTTGCCGCCTACCGCAGAAAGTTTGCGACGGCCGCGCCCGACTTCCAAAATATGTACGACGAGATTGCTTCCGCCGCCGACGAGATAAGCGTGCACAATTTCGAGCTGCCGAGGGTGATGACCGACTTGCCGCGAGCCGAGGACGGCATTGACTACGCTGACCACCTTTTTGTCGACGAGAAGAGCGGCACGGCACGAATCAAGCTGAACACGTGGGAGGCGGGCACCTTGGCGGCGGAACAGACGCGCAAGGATTTTGTCTGTTGGCTTAGGAATTTCGAGCGCAAGCGTTGGGCGTTGTGCTTGCCGTATCAGGACGAGGGCGGCGAGTGGAAAAATTTTTATCCCGACATGATAATCGTGCGGCGCGGGGCGGCGGGTTACGTTGCAGACGTTTTGGAGCCGCATGACTCTACGCGGCGAGACAATATCGGCAAGGCGCGGGCTTTGGCGAAATACGCGGCGGAAAATCGAGTTGCGGGACGGCTTGAGCTGATTCGCTTGGTGGGCGACGTTTTGAGGCGGCTTGACATGATGCGCGGCGACATTCGCGGAAAAGTTCTGCAGGCGTCGACGAACGTTGAACTTGATAACATCTTCGACGAATGCGGCACAGTCTCTTGAACGCGCGAAAGAAAATCGGTCGGCAAAATTGTCGGCTGATTTTTTTTGACAATATCGCCGTCATTTGCTATAACAAGCCTTGACTTTTACCAAAGTGTGTTGGAAAACTTAAAACCACGATGTGACGAGGAATTTTTTCGTATGACGAGGCGCAAGCGTGACGCTTGACCCAATAAGCGCGCCGTTGCCTTAAAGCACGAGACTAGCGCGCCCCGTGGGCAAGCGTATCGTCGCGGACGATTACTCTAAACGGCGCAACGTTGGAGCGCGTCCGCTGGATGCAACGTCACGTTGCCGGAAAAATAACCGTCACTTGTTAAAGGTTATCAGAAGCCCCTAAGGAGGTAAAACGCTTGAAATATCAGGAATTGGTTTTCGCCCTGCAGAAATTTTGGGCGGACAAGGGCTGCTTGTTGGCGGAGCCCTACGACGTGGAGAAAGGCGCGGGTACGATGAACCCGTTTACATTTTTGCGGGTGCTGGGCCCGGAGCCGTGGAACGTGGCCTACACGGAGCCTTCGCGCAGACCGGCGGACGGTCGTTACGGCGACAACCCCAATCGCCTCTATCAGCATCATCAACTGCAGCTGATTATGAAGCCTTCGCCCGACAACATTCAGGAGCTGTACCTTGAGAGCTTGGCGGCTATCGGCATTGAGGCGGCCAAGCACGACATTCGCTTCGTCGAGGACAACTGGGAATCGCCGACGCTGGGCGCGTGGGGTCTCGGCTGGGAAGTTTGGCTTGACGGCATGGAAATCACGCAGTTCACGTATTTTCAGCAAGTGGGCAGTCAAGACGTCAAACCCGTGGCGGTTGAGATAACTTACGGGCTTGAGCGGCTGGCGATGTACATTCAGGGCGTCGAAAACGTTTACGACGTGGAATGGGCGGACGGCGTCACTTACGGCGACGTTTTTCACCAGAATGAGTTTGAGCAGACAAGTTACGCCTTCGACTTGAGCGACGAAGATTTATTGTTCGACCTGTTCGACAAGTACGAGGCGGAGGCTGTTCGCGTCATCAAGCTCGGCTACGTGCACCCCGCCTACGACTACGTCTTGAAGTGTTCGCACACGTTCAATCTGCTTGACGCTCGCGGGGCGATAAGTGTCAGCGAACGGACGGCTTTTATCGGGCGCGTCAGGAGGTTGGCTCGCATGTGCGCCGAAGTCTATCTTCAGCAGCGCGAAAAGCTCGGCTATCCGCTAATGCGTAATGCGCAATGCGTAATGCGCAATGAAAAGCCCGCATCCTTCGCCAAGGTGACCGAAACCGCGCCGCTGTTGCTTGAGATTGGCACGGAAGAAATTCCGGCGCACGCCATGCCCGCCATCCTCGACCAGCTGAAAACTTCGGCGGAAAAGGCCTTGACGGAGGCACGTATCACTTTCGGCACAGTTCAGACGCTCGGCACGCCGCGCAGGTTGGCATTGCTGATTGACGACGTGGCACCGACTCAAGCCGACGTGGAAACCGAAAAGCGCGGTCCCTCGGCGAAGATAGCCTTCGACGCGGCAGGCAAGCCCTCCAAGGCGGCTATCGGTTTTGCTCGCGGTCAAAAGGTTGCGCCCGAAGATTTAATCACTCGTGACGGCTACGTTTACGCCGTGATTCGCGAACGGGGCAAGCCCTCCGCCGAAATTCTCACGACGCTCTTGCCGAAACTGATTTGCGATTTGAACTTCCCCAACAACATGCGCTGGGGCGATTTGGACTTCAAATTCATTCGTCCGTTGCGTTGGATTGTCGCGCTGTTCGGCTCGGCAGTCATCCCGTTTGAAGTCGCCAACGTTCAAAGCGGCAGGACTTCACGCGGGCACCGTTTCCTCAGCAAGGGCGAATTCGATATCGCCAAGGCTGACGACTACGTTAAGGCCTGCGCGGACAATTTCGTTATCGTCGACCAAAATAAGCGGCGCGATATGATAGCCGCGCAGATTGACGACGTTGCCAAGTCGAAGGGCGGCGTGGCGGAAATTACCGACGACCTTTTGGAGGAAGTGCTTTACCTCGTCGAATACCCGACGGCACTCGCGGGCGAATTTGAGACGAAATACCTTGCCTTGCCCGCCGAAGCCGTGATAACGCCCATGCGCGACCATCAACGCTACTTCCCCGTCAAAACCATAGGCGGCAAGCTCATGCCGTTGTTCGTGACGGTGCGCAACGGCGGCAAGGATTATCTTGACGTTGTTCAGCACGGCAACGAACGTGTCTTGAAGGCTCGGCTGGAGGACGCGCAATTTTTCTTCAACGAAGACCGCGAACAATCTTTGGAGGCTCACCGCGAAAAACTTAAGACGGTCGTCTTCCAAGAGGGGCTCGGCAGCGTCTACGAAAAGACGGAACGTCTCGTTGAACTCGTCAAGAAAATCGCGGGGATGTTGGGCGTCGACGCGGAAAATTCCGTTCGTGCGGCGGAGCTGTCGAAAGCTGACCTCGTGACGGGCATGGTTACGGAATTTACGGAGTTGCAAGGCGTCATGGGTCGCGAATACGCGAAACTCGACGGCGAAGACGCGGAAGTCTGCGCGGCGATTGACGAACACTACATGCCTCGCTTCGCCGGCGACGGGCAACCCGCTACGACGGCGGGCAAGGTTTTGAGTCTCGCGGACAAGATTGACAACATCATCGCGACGTTCAGCCGGGGTTTGGTGCCGACGGGCTCGCAAGACCCGTTCGCCCTGCGCCGCCAAGCTTTGGGTATCGTGAACTTGCTGACGGCCGCCCGCTGGTCGTTGTCGATTGGCGCGATTGTCGAAACTGCCATGGATTTGCTCAACATCACGGACAAAGTCGGGCGCGAAAAACTTCAGCAGGAAGTGGCCGACTTCATGCGCCTGCGCGTCAAAAACGTTTTGAGCGGCTCGACTCGCTACGACGTTATCGACGCGGTGCTTGACGACGTGGACGACGTGTTTGCCGTCACGTTGAAGGCGGCGGCTCTGGAACAATTCCTTGCCACGCCCGATTCTACGAAAATCATTCAATCGTTCGTGCGCGTGGGCAATCTCGCCAAGAAAGCCGAATCCTCCGAACTCGACGCCGAACTGTTCACGCTCGACGCGGAAAAAATTTTGTACCGTGCCTTCGCGGCAATGAAGGTCGCGGCCGACGAACTCATCGACAAGAAAGACTTCCTGGGCGCGCTCGACGTGCTGAAGAAACTTTCGACGCCGATTGATTCGTTCTTCGATTCGGTCATGGTCATGGACGAAGACTTGACGATACGCCGCAACCGCCTCGCGCTGTTGAAGGCGATAGACGACTTGCTTGCCAAAATCGCCGACTTCGGCAAAATCGTGCAGTAAAATTTTTTTCGGACAAAAAAAAAGCTCCCGCGCTCTGTGAACGCAGGAGTTTTTTTAGTTCCACAAGCTCAACGGGTCGGCGTATTGGTAGACGCCGTTGACATTGATTATGTACTCAAGGTGAAGGTGCGGCCCCGTCGAATAGCCCGTGCTACCGACTTGCGCGATAACCTGCCCTGCGATGACGACTTGCCCCGCCGTGACGTGCAAGGTGCTGCAGTGAGCGTAGCGCGTGTAAGCGTCAATGGCGGGGTGGTAAATCAGTACTTGGTTGCCGTAGCCGTCGCCGAGATTGTCCGCAATGACGATTTGCCCGTCGAACAGCGAGCCGATATACGAGCCGTATTCGTAGCCGAGGTCGACGCCCGAATGAAATTTCCATTCGCCTGAAATAGGATGCACCCGCCAGCCGAAAGGACTTGTCACGGGGAAGTCGACGGCTTGAACCTGCGCGGGCAAGTTAAGCGCGGCGAACAGAATTATCAATGCCCAAAGCTTTTTCAAACTCCGCAACCTCCTCCGGCTCAAATTCGACGTGCATGGACTTCCAGCGGTCGTGAAGCCAAAACCATTCGTCGGGATATTTTCGTATGTGCTCTTCAAGCAGCGTCGCAAGCCGTTGCGTCATTCGCTTGATGTCGGCGTGCTTGTCGGTCGTGCGTTCAACCATAAGCGGCGGGAAAATTTCCAGCGTATGAGTCCCGTCGGAATTTCTGTGCATGAACGCGGGGAAAATCGGCACCTTGCGGAAACGAGACATTGACGCCGCGCCCGTCACGAAATTGGTCGCTTGATTGAAAAACTTCACGACGACTCCGTCATCGCGCCCAACGTCCTGGTCCATAATCAGCCCGATAAAATGACCCTCGTCAAGCATTTTGTACATTTCGCGGACGCCGCTGCGATAAGTTACGTGCATGCCAATCAGCGTGCGGAATTCGTTTATGAACTTGTCGGCGCCTTCGGACTTTTGCTTTTTGGCTACGCCGACCAGCGGAATGCCGTTTTGCGCGAAGGCTCCGCCCATCAGCTCCCAATTGTCGTTGTGACCCGTCATAATCACCGCGCCCTTGTCGCTTGAGCTTTTGTAGCGCGTCAAGTGTTCGAGCCCGACGACTTTAACGTGACTTGCCATATTGCCTTTGAGCTTGGGGAAGTACAAAACCTCCACGAACAGCGCGCCGAGTTGAACGGTGCTTTCGCGGGCAATGCGGTTTGCCTCTTCGGACGAGACGTTGAGGCAACGAATGATGTTTCCCGTGGCAAGTCGTTTGCGCTTGGCGGGCAGGAACAGCCATAGCAGCCTTGCCAAGCCGCGCCCCAACGTCAAGCAAAATTTCAGCGGCAACAGGCAAATCACCGCGCTAAGGCATTTCAACAGTCTGTACTCGATTGAAAATCACCGTCCTCGAATTAATTCCTAGGAACTGTGGACAATTCATTTTAACCAGAGAAGAATAGCAGCAAAAAAAA